>JBCCAW010000094.1:0-14057 GCA_039814655.1 Myxococcota bacterium
CCAGCTGACACACCCCGGCCCCACGGGAGAGCTCCCCGGCTCTCCCGTGGGGCGTCAGCATTTTGGGGGGCGGACGAGGGCGCTCAGCGCGCGTCCTCGAGCAGGTGAGTGGCGAGGGCCTCGGCCGCGGCGCCAGCGCGCGCCGAGCGCACGAGGCGCATCTCCCGGCGCACGGGCGTACGCGGGTCGTCGATGCGGACCAGGAGGCGGCGCCGGAGATCGTCGACGACGGAGTCCAGGCTCACGAGGGCCACGCCGATGCCGGCGCGCGCGCTGCCCTTCACGGCCGCGATGGAGGCGAGCTCCATGGCAATGGGCGCGTCGGGAAAGAGCCGGTCGAAGAGCGTCCGGGTCGTGGCGCCTCGCCGGAAGGTCAGAAAGGGCGCGCTCGAAGCGTCCACGCCGGGGGCCGCGACGAGCACGAGCTCGTCATGGCGCCAGAGCTCGCCCTCGAGGGGCTCCTCGGCGGCACCGGAGACGATGGCCAGGTCGAGCTCGTCCTGGCGAAGCGCAGCCCGCGCCTCGTCGGTGGTGGTCTCCCGGAGCAGGAGGCGAAGGCCCGGAAAGCGCGCCCGAAAGCGCGCGAGGGTGGCCGGCAGGAGGTAGGTGCACGCCGTCGCACCGGCGCCGAGACGCACCTCCCCCCGGACGAGGCCGGCCACGTCGGCGATGTCACGACGCCCCGCCTCCAGCGCGGCGAGCGCGGCACGCGCCCGCGGTAGCAGCGCGCTCCCGGCCGCCGTGAGCCGCGCGCCGCGCCGGTCCCGGTCGAAGAGGCGCGCCCCGGCCCACTCCTCGAGGCGGCGAACGGAGGCGCTCAGCGCAGGCTGGCTGAGGTGTGCCTCGCGGGCGGCGGCCGTGAACGTGCCGTGCTCCACGATGCGGAGAAAGTGCTCGAGCTCATCGAGCATGGCCGCATCGAGCAGGGCCACATCGAGCAGGGCCACATCGAGCAGGGCCACATCGAGCAGGGCCACATCGAGCAGGGCCGCACGGGCGCATGGGCTCGCTCCTTTCCATAAGCCATGCTTATCATATCTAGCAGAACGTTTGATTGGCGTGATGATACGAGCAGCCCAAGGCTCTTCCCCATGTCCGATGTGCTTTGGCTCTTACCGCTCGGCCTTTTCGCCGGCGGGCTGACCACGCTGGCAGGTCTCGGCGGCGGGTTGATTCTGACGCTGGCGCTCGCGGCCGCGTGGGGCCCGGCGCCGGCGCTGGCAACGGCGGCCCCGGCGCTGCTCGTGGGCAACGTGCACCGCGTCGCCCTCTACCGGCGACACGCCGACTGGCGCGGCATCGCACCTTTCCTTCTCGGCGGCGTGCCCGGCGCGCTGCTCGGCGGCGTCCTGACGGTGAACCTGCCGGAGACGGTGCTCCGCGCGCTGCTCTTGGGTGCGGTGGGGCTCGCCTTCGCGCGGGAGCTCCGGCTGCTGCCGCGCGGGCTCGGTGGGGCGAACCCGAAGCCGCCGCCGGATGCGCTGGTGGTTGGGGGCATGTTCGTCGCGGGCGTGGTGACGGCAACGAGCGGAGGCGGCGGGCTGCTCCTGGCGCCGCTGCTGCTGATGCGGGGCTTCACCAACGAGCGCTTCGTGGTGGCGGCGAGCTCCGTGGCCACGGGCATTCACGTGGCGCGCATCGCGGGCTACGGCGCCGGCGGGCTGGTGACGGCGGACGTGCTGGCGAACGCCGGAGTCCTGGCCGTGGCCATCCTGCTGGGCAACGTGCTCGGCCGCCGGGGCCGGCGCTGGATGAGCGAGCGGGCCGGCGTGGCGCTCACCTACGGCGTGCTGGCCACGAGCGCGCTGCTGACGGTGCTGGGCCTTCGCTAGCCGCGCGTGCTCCGCGACGCACGCGGGCCCTCAGCGCCTTTCGCCCTCGTCTCGGGCGCGCTGGGCGTGGGCGCGGCGCGCCTCGCGCTCGTCGTAGGCGCGGACGATGCGTTGCACGAGCGGGTGGCGCACGACGTCGACGTCCGTGAAGCGGCGGAAGGCGATGCCCTCGACGCCGCTGAGCAGCGCTTCGGCATCGGCCAGGCCGGAGGGCGCGCCGCTGGGCAGGTCGACCTGCGTGATGTCGCCGGTGATCACCGCGCGGCTGCGGAAGCCGAGGCGCGTCAGGAACATCTTCATCTGTTCCGGCGTGGTGTTCTGCGCCTCGTCGAGAATGACGAAGGCGTCGTTGAGCGTGCGGCCGCGCATGAAGGCGAGCGGCGCGACCTCGATGGTGCCCTGCTCGAGCATCACGCCGACACGCTCGATGTCCATCATGTCGTGGAGCGCGTCGTAGAGGGGCCGGAGGTAGGGGTTCACCTTCTCCGCGAGGTCCCCGGGGAGAAAGCCAAGCTTCTCGCCGGCCTCGACGGCCGGGCGCGTGAGGATGATGCGCTGGACGGTTTTGTCGTGAAGCGCGGCGACGGCCATGGCCATGGCCAGGTAGGTCTTGCCCGTGCCCGCGGGTCCAATGCCGAAGACCACGTCGTGCTGGCGGATGGCCGCGACGTATTGCTGCTGAGCGAGGCCCTTGGGGGAGATGACGCGGCGGCCGCCGGTGCGGACGACGACGTCGTCGTAGAGGTCCTGGAGTCGAAGCTCGGGATGCGCGGTGAGCGAGCGCGCCGCGCGACCGATCTCCTCGCGGCTCAGATCCCGGGCCTGGAGCACGCCGACCAGCTCGGAAAGCACGCGCTGCCCGTTCGCCACGGCCTCCGCGGTGCCCTGAAGCCGGATGGTGTCCCCGCGCATGCCCATGGTGGCCCCGGTGGCGTCCCCGATGAGGCGCAAGAAATCCCCCCGCGGCCCGGTGAGCCGCAGCAAGACATCCACATCCGACACCTCGACGTCGGCCACCTCGGGCAGGTCCGCCATGAGGAGGGAGGGTTAGCGGGTGGAGGAGTCGGGCGCCAGGCTCAGCGGCCGAAGTAGAAGAGTCTACGAGCGTTCGCGCCGACGGATGAGGCGGGTGCGGCAACCACGGCACCGTCCTCCGCCCCGGCAACAGCCGCGCGCAGCATCAAGCCTAACGAAGCCGACTGGGCAAGGCCCAACCTGTTCAGTCTATCGCATTCATCTGCACCGAAAACGGACAAAGCCGAGGCGCTATCGCGACCCGGCTTTGTCCGTTGTGGCCTCGCGACTCAGGGAATCACGCGAATTTCGTCGGTGCTCCCGTCGTAGAGGTAGAGGGTGTTGGTGTCCTCGTCGTAGGCCATGCCGTCGTCACCGGTACCGGTCCCGTAGCGGTAGAAGAGGCCCGTCGCGGCCCCACGTGAGGAGATCGCGGAGTCCGAGGGGTTGCAGACCAGCCAGATGCCGTCGTCTTCGCCCTTCACGTAGAGCGCGTCGGCGAGGCCATCGCCCGCTGGCATGCCCGCCGGGGCGATGTCCACGGCCACGAGGCCGTTGACGCTAAAGCTGATCAGGTTGATGTCGGCCGTGACCAGCTCGACCGCGAAGGTCGTCCGGTTGACCCGGATGACCCGGTCGACGCCAGCGCAGGCCAGATAGAAGTAGGTGCTGTCGAGCGTGATGGCATTGCAGTCGTAGTTCCCGCGACCGGCGACCGTGGTCACGAGGGAAGGCGTCGCCGGGATCGTGCCGGAGAGGTCGAGGGAGTAGATTTCCGTCGTGCTGGTCGTCGCGCTCGAGGTCTCTTCGGAGACGATGTAGGCGGTGGTCCCTTCGGCGACGATGCCGTCGAAGCCGTCGTCGACCGGCGAGAACGAGCCGGACGCCGCCTGGACCGTATAGGGAGGCCCGCCCGTCGAGGTGATGCGGTTCAGACGCGTCGTCGTCGACGAGGTCGTGTCCTCGAGGAGATAGACGTCGCTCCCGATGACCAGCGCATTGTTGCCCTGCTGCGTGGACGTGAGGCTGGCCGCGGCCTCGATGTCCTCGGAGATGGCCAGGGTACCGTCCTTGCGTGTGCGGTAGGTCGCCAAGGTGTCGCCCCAGTAGAGGAAGCCGCCCATGGTCGGAGCCGTCTGGTCCGCGACGATGTAGGCCGGGAAGTCAGAGCGCCCCGAATCGAAGGTCGTCGCCGGACCGACGCCCACGTAGCCCCCGGCGCCCGGCGTGCAGGTCCCGATGGCCGACCGGTCGTAGCCGAGCACGGTGCCCGTCGCCGGGCTCCGTACCGTGACGTCGATGGGGTTCGGAAGCGTCGCCGACCCGGACGTCGTGTCGCGGAGCCAGACGTAGTAGGTCGTGCCCGACGTCACCGGGAAGGACACCGTGACCTCGGCCGGCGAGAAGTCGGAGTCGCAGGCGATCTGCGTCGACTCGTCGGTGCAGGTCGTGGTGACGATGGTGCTGTAGCGGTTGCTGGTGGGAACGCCGAACTGGACGTCGACGGTGGTGTCGGCCGTCGCCGTGTACTCGAAGACGAGGTCCGGGCCCGTGAGCGCCTGGGTGCTGCAGGCGGCCGGCGGCGTCAGGAAGACGTCGGCCCCGACCGCGGTCCAGGTGAGCGTCTGCGTGCCGTCCACGATGGAGAGCGCGTCGGCGCAGGTGTCGCCGGCGAGCGCGAGGGGCGTGCACACGCCCGCCGTGCACTCCTCCGTCGCCGTGCACGCGGTGCCGCAGGCGCCGCAGTTCAGGTCGTCGGTGTTGACGTCGGTCTCGCAGCCGTTGCCCGCCACGAGATCGCAATCACCGAAGCCCGGGAGGCACATGGCGATTGTGCAGGCGCCATCGACGCAAGCGTCGACCGCGTTGGCCGCGGCGCAGACGTTGCCGCAGGCGCCGCAGTTGGCGAGGTCCGTCGCGGGCGTGACTTCGCAGCCGTCCCCCGTCGCCTCCGAGAGGTCACCGTTGCAGTCCGCGGTCGTCACCGGGCAGACGGCAGCGCAGCTTCCTGATGCACACGCCGCGATGCCGCCGGCCATGGGCGTTGCGCATACGGTGCCACAGGCGCTGCAGTTGCTCGGGTCCGAGTCGAGATCGACGCAGGAACCCCCGCAGTCCGTGAGTCCCGGCGCGCAGGTGAGCTCGCAGACCCCGAGGCTACAGACGGCGCCGAGGGGACACGTAGTTCCACAATCGCCGCAGAAGCTCGGGTTCGACTGGAGGTCCACGCAGGCATCGCCGCACAGGTCGGGCGTGGCTCCGGAGCAGTTCTGGGTGCAGACGCCTTCGACGCAGGCTTCGCCGGCGCCGCAGCGCGCGGCGCAGCGACCGCAGTTGCGCACGTCGTTGGCCAAGTCGCGGCAGGTCCCGTCAGGGCAGGCGTCAAGGCCCGAAACGCAGAAGGTCGTACACACGCCGGAGTCGCAGACCTCGCCGGCGCCGCAGGCCCGACCGCAACCACCACAGTTGGCGGCGTCCGCGTCGATGTCTGCGCAGAGCCCGTCGCACACGATCTGGGTCGCACCGCAGGTGGCCTCACAGGCACTGTCGACGCAGCGCTCGCCCACGTCACACGCGACGCCGCAGCCGCCGCAGTTGCCTGAGTCGGTCTCGAGCTCCCTGCACGAGCCACTGCAGTTCGAGAAGCCAGCTACGCAGCGAGTGTCGCAAGTGCCTGCCATGCAGACCTCACCGTCGCCGCAGGGGTTGCCGCAGCCGCCGCAGTTCGCCGGATCCCTTCCGACGTCGACGCACGCGCCGCCGCAGGCCTCCTGGCCGTCGGGACACGTGAGCCCGCAGACGCCGGCGCTGCACGTCTCTCCTGCGGCGCAGGAGACGCCGCACGCGCCACAGTGGGTGCGGCTGCTGCTGGTGTCCGTGCAGACGCCGTCGCAGCTTTCGAAACCGGCGGGACAGCCTTCGTCGCCACAACCCGCGAGCGCGAAAGGCAGCAGGGTGCAGGCGAGGATCAGACCCCGCCGAAGTGCGATGCTGAGGTTCATCGTCTTCCTTCCAATCCGGGGGGTCATTCGATCACCACGAGGGTGCGGGTGTCGTCGTCCCAAGCGAAGAGCGTGTTGGATGCGGGGTCGTAGCCGAGGCCGTAGTTCGACGTCGTGGACGTGCTGGTCGCGGTGGCCACGGGCGCCACGAAGGGCGTCGCCGCGCCGAGGTCGCAGACGTAGAAGATGGTACCGGTTCCGTTATCGACGTAGAGCACGTCGGCCACGCCGTCCGCCGGCGTCGACGTGTCGACGGCGACGATGTTGTTCTTCGTCGAGCTGGGATTGATCGCCGTGCTCAACACCACCGGCGGGTCGACGCCTGCGCGGTCCACGCGGACGATCTCGGAGTCGTCGTCGCAGACCAGGTAGTAGTCGTTGGCGTCGGCCGCGATGGCGTCGCAGTCCGTGTGCCCGGTGACGAGCTGGAAGCCGAGCGTCTGCGGGAAGGGCGCCGCGAGATCGAGCGTGTAGATCTCGGTGTCGGCCGTCGTCGTGGTCTCCTCGGTCACCATGGCGAGCGTCGTCCCGATGACCGTGCTGCCGCGAATGTCGTCGTCGCCGGCCGCGCTCGGCTCGGTGCCGACCACCTCCGGAACGGGCAGGAAGGTCGCCCCGCCGTCCGTCGTGATGCGGTAGACGCGGTTCGTCCCGGTCGTCTCGTCGATGGTGAACCAGTCGCTGCCCGCCACCTCGAGCGTGTAGCCCTGCTCGGTGGTGAGCAGGGGCACGATGCCCTCGATGTTGGCGTTGGCCCCCGTCGCCTTGTCGATGGTGTAGGTGACGCTCGTACTGCCGAGGAGCACCTCGCCGGTCCTCGCGCCGCCGGAAGCGTTGCGGATGGTGTACTCGGTGAACGAGGCGGCGATGTCCGAGTCCACGCGGGTGACGGTTCCGGCAACGAGCCCGCTCGTGCCGAGGGCGCAGCCCGCCGGCGGCACCGTCTCGGTGACCGACACGGAGAGCGGGTTGTCGAGAGGGTTCCCTCCGGACGTCGTGTCGCGAACGTAGACGTAGTAGGTGGTGCCGCTCGTGGCCTCGAACTGGAGCTGCATCGGGTTCCCGAACTGCGAGTCGCAGTCGAGGACGCTACTCAGGTCGCCGCAGGGCGCGTCGGTCAAGGTCATGTGCCAGCGCGTCGAGGTCGGCGGCGTAAGCTCGATGGTGACGAAGTTGGTCGTGGTCGCCGTGTAGGAGAAGACGACGTCCGGCCCAATCAGCGCCTGCGAGCTGCAGGCGCTGATCGGAGTCAGGAAGTGGTCCGCGGTCCGCGCGGCCCAGTCGTAGGTGGCCGTCCCCGTGCTGAGCACGATGGGCGTCATGCAGTCCTCGCCGGTCTGCGTGGCGTCCGCGAAGCACGCGCCCTCGAAGCAGGTCTCGCCGGCGGCGCAGGCCGCGCCGCAGGCGCCGCAGTTGGCGTCGTTGAAGTCGACCTCGACCTCACAGCCATTCGCCACGACCAAGTCGCAGTCCTCGAAGCCAGTCTCGCAGGTCGAGATCTCGCAGGCGCCCATGGTGCAGGCCGTGGCCGCGTTGTCGGCCGCGCAGCTCACCCCGCAGGCGCCGCAGTTATCGACGTCCGTCGCGAGCTGCACTTCGCAGCCGTCCCCATCCACCGAAGAGGCGTCGAGGTTGCAGTCGAAGAAGCCCGGCGCGCAGACCGCGCCGCATACCGAATCCGCGCAGAGCGCGACGCCGCCAGTCACTGCCGGGCAGCTGGCGCCACAGGCGCCGCAGTTGTTGGCGTTGGTCACCAGATCGACGCAGGCACCCGCGCAGTCGGTGAGCCCCGTGTCGCAGACCACGCCGCAGACGCCGCCACTGCACACCTCGCCTGCGGCGCAGGCAACGTCGCAGCTTCCGCAGAAGTCCGGGTTGCTGTCGAAGTCGACGCAGCTCCCGAGGGTGCCGCCCTCGCCCGTCACCGTGCAGAGGTCCGGCGTGGCGCCGCCGCACTCGGTGGCGCAGGCGCCCGAGCGGCAGACCTGACCCGCGTCGCAGGCCAGGCCGCAGCCGCCACAGTTCTGCGTGCTCGAGCTGGTGTCCACACACTGGTCGCCGCACTCGGCGAGCCCCGGTGCGCACGTCCGCACACAGGCGGAATCCACGCAGAGGGCGTCGGCGCCGCAGGCCGTGCCGCAAGCGCCGCAGTTCGCGCGGTCCCGCGTGATGTCCGTGCACGTCCCGGCACACTGGGTCAGGCCGCCGCCGCAGTTGAAGGCGCAGCTCCCGCCCGCACACACCTCGTTTGCCTGACAGGCCGAGCCGCAGGCACCACAGTTGTTGGGGTCCGTCTGCAGGTCGCGGCACTCGTCGCCGCAGACCGAGGTACCGCCGCCGCAGCTCACGCCGCAAGTCCCGGAGAGGCAGAACTCGCCGGCGTCGCACGCGGCCCCGCAGGCGCCACAGTTGACGACGTCGCTGTCGAGGCTGGCGCAGAAGCCGCCGCAGTCGACCTGGCCGTCCGGGCAGTCCGTGGAGCACACGGCGGCCTCGCCGCCGTCAGCGACGGCGCAGACCTCGCCGCCGGCGCAGCTGTTGCCGCAGGCGCCGCAGTTGGTCGGGTCGACGTCGAGGTTGAAGCAGAAGCCCCCGCAGTCCGTGAAGCCGCTGGGACAACCGCCGTCGTCCCCGCACCCCATCACCGCCACCGACATCAGTGCCGCTGCGGCAAGCCTAAGCCATCGTTGCATCGTGTCCTCCCGCGCGCCGAAACGCGCGGCGGCGACGATACCTAAAAAGTGCCAGGCGCCGGCCGGCAATTTCGCACCCCGGGTTGGGCGACCGGCGGCAGATGCGCCGAAATCGTCGGTTCAAGGCATGACAAAGGCCTACTTCGCCATACTCCGCGGCAGAATAACGCCACTCCTGCCATCGGTGAATTGTCCCCGTTTCGGGAATTCGGCACGTTTCGAGGCCGTGTCTCGGCAGAGGCCGGCACGTTTCGGACGAGCCTTGGCCCTGGAAGCGGCGCGCGCCCGAGGCGGCGCCATTCCACGGGCTAGCCGAAGCCTCCCTGCGGCTCAGCCGATCTGTAGGCCGAGCAGCTCACGCAAGGCCAGGTACTCGCGACTCACGCCGTACACCGTGAGCTGCGCGAGTCGCGTGCGTTCCGTGACCTGCTCTTCGACGCTCGCTCGAACCACCGCCGTCGCGTAGCCGAGGTCGCCGGCCAGGAGGAAACCGACCCGGTCCGCCGTGAGCTCCACGCCCTGCATCCACCGACGCATGTCGAGCTCGGGCGGGTCCTCGAGGAGCGCCTGCACCTCACCGCGTACCTGGTCTCGCCCCGTCGCCGAGAGGTTTCGCTGCAGCGACGAGAGCGCCTCGGCGCTTCGGCTCTGGAGGTTCGGCGGCACCGGGAAGGCCGGCTGCACCAGGCGCACCGCCGCGAGCAACCACGCGCGGAGCGAACTGGCCGAGGGCACGAGAGAGCGCATGAGCGCGTCCCGCCGGTAGAACGACACATGACGACCGGCCACGAAGGCGAGCGCCTGCGCCGGGCCGCCCGCACGCGCCCCTTCTCCCAGCCCCACGGCCGGCGAGGCCGTGAGCACCATGGAGAGGCCACCGGGATCGTCCCCGCGGTCGTAGAGCTCGGGCACGGGCAACGCGAGCAGCCCGGCTGCCTGGGCCAGGTGCGACGCCACGTCGGCATCCCCCTTGGAGGCGTTCGCCGCCGAGAGCCCGTAGGCCTCGAGGCGCTGCGCGCGGTTCTGGAGCACCGCCGGCACCATGGCCGCGAAGACCCGCGTGATGCGCGGATCCTGGTCCGGGTGCCGCACCTTGGAGGCGAAGGTCTCCGCGTCGAGGGACCCGCGCACGGCCAGCGGCGCCGTCTTCCGATGGCGCTTGAAGAGCGCCTCCTCGTCCGGGCCAGCCATCTGGAGCTCGCGGAGCGCCTGGGCCACGCACCACTCCGCGTCCTCGTTGCCCTGCGCCGCGTAGACCTTCTTGAGCGCCTGGTACGACGCCGTCCGGAACGGGCTGAGCGCGAGGAGCTGCGAGTGCGCTTCCGCCGCCGCCTCGCCCGTACCGGCCACGTCGCCTTCGTAGAGGTCCGCCAGGCGCTCGAGGCGCGTACGGTCCCGCGGGTCTAGCTTTCGCGCCGCCTCGTAGGCCGAGCGCGCGGCCGTGGTGTCGCCGGAAGTGAAGTGCAGCGCACCGAGCCGGTCGTAGAGGCGCGCCTTCGCCTGCTGCTGGCTTCGCGTGCCCTCGCCGACGCGGCCGATCTGCGCCGCGTAGGCCGCGGCGAGCGCGTCCTCGTCTCCGGCCGCCTCGAGGCACGCCACGAGGCCCTCGAAGGCCTTGGTCAGGCCCGGGTCGTGGTCGAGGGCCTGGCCGTAGAAGCCGACCGCGTCGCTCGCCTTGCCCAGCTCGTGATGGGAGATGGACGCCGCGGTCATGAAGTACTTGGCCCGCGCCGCCGGCTCCTCCACGAGACCCGCGATGCGAAGCACCACCTCCATGAGCTTCCCCCAGTCGCGAGACTCGGAGTACACGCCCATGAGCTTCGTGAGCAGGTTCCGGTCGTCGGGCACCAGCTCGAGCGCCGCGACGTAGCTCTTCGACGCCGTCGTACGGTCGTCGAGATTCTCCGAGAGCACGTCGCCCACCTTCACCAGGAGGTCGAAGCGTTCCTCGCCCTCCGCCGAGAGCATGCGCCGCCGGAGCACCTTCACGACGTTCTGGAAGTCACCCTTGGCGCGGTACGCATCCCCCAGCGCCGTCGTGGCCTCCGGGTCCTCCGGGCGAAGCTCGCTGGCCTCCTTGAGGAGCGGGAGCGCCTCGTCGACCTCCCCGGCCGCCGTGAGCGCCGCACCCTGACGCAGGAGCACGAGGCCCCGGTCGCCGCCCACGAGCTCGCCGCCGGCCTTCTCCAGCAGCTCCCGGTAGAGCTCGGCGGCTTCGTCCATGGCGCCGCCGCGGAAGCTCGCGTCGGCCACTCGCTCGAGCACCGATCGATCGTTCGGGGCGTAGGCCTTGGCGTTGAGGTAGGCGCGCTGCGCCTTGTCGAAATCGCCCCGGTCGCGGAAGGCGTCGCCGGTGCGAAGCGCCACGGCCTTGGCCGTCGCTTCGTCCATCTCGCCGAGGCGCGCGAGGAGCGGTTCGTAGGCCGCCGCGGCCTTGGCGAACTTGCCCGCAGCGTAGGCCATGTCGCCGAGGCCCCGGTAGGCGAGCGTGTTCGTCTTGTCGTGCTCGAGGGCCTTCTCGAAGAGGCGCTCGGCCTCACGCTCGTCGCCGAGGCGCTCGAAGGTGAGCA
Organism: Myxococcota bacterium; assembly: GCA_039814655.1. Lineage (GTDB taxonomy): Bacteria > Myxococcota_A > Polyangia > Polyangiales > Houyiibacteriaceae > CALCTH01. The sequence goes on from JBCCAW010000094.1 coordinate 11,112, forward strand.
TGCCGAGCTCCGCCGTGAGCTGCGCCCGGTTGCTGGGCCCCTCGGCCACGGCCAGCTCCCGCTCGAGGAGGTCCGCCGCACCCTGAGCGTCCCCGCGGGCCGTGTAGAGCCGGCGAAGCGCCGACGTGGCCTTCACGTCGTTCGGCACGACGTCCAGGGCCTTCTTGTAGCGGGCGATGGCGCTGTCACGGTCGCCGGCCTCTTCGAGGAGCGCGCCGGCTTCCCGGAGGCGCTCCGCGCGCTCTCCGTCGTCCTTGGCCTGGTCCACGAGCTGGTCCGCCGCGCGCACGGCCGCCTGCGCGTCCCCGAGCTGGGCCCGGATGCGCGTGGTCAGGCCGAGGGCCTCCACGTTCTTCGGGTCGACCTGGAGCACCCGGTCGCAGATCTCGAGGGCCCGCTCCGGAGCCCCCACGTCGGTGATGAGCGTTCGCGCGGCCTTGAGCTGCAGATCCATGCGCCGGCGCTCGTCCGCCGTCGCCCCGGCGTGACGCTCGAGGGTCTTCACCAGGTCGTCGAAGCGACCCATGCGCCGGTAGATGCGCGTGAGTGCGGGGTTGGCGTCCTCGTTGCCGGGGTCGATGAGCGCCACGGCCTCGAAGGCCGCCGCTGCCTTCTCGTGGTCCCCGAGCTCCTCTTCCTGGAGCCCGCCGACCTGCGTCAGCACCTGCACGCGCTGCCGCGGCGTCGGCACCACCTCGAGCTGCTTTCCCAGCACCTCGAGGAGCTCGCCGTAGTTCGAGCTGCGCGCGTGAATGCGCTCGAGGCCCTTCAGGGCGTCGAGGCTCTGCGGGTCCGCCGCGAGCGCCGCCTCGTACTGCACCGTCGCCTTGGCCACATCGTCGAGCCGGTCCTCGTTGAGCTCCGCCAGCCGCAGCAGCGCCGTCACCTTGGCCGAGCCGCCGGCCTGCCGCGCCTGCTCCTCGAGGAGCTGGGCCAGCTCGTCCCAGGCCTTCTTCTCTTCGTAGATCGACGCCAGCGCGGCCGTGGCCTCCGGGTGCGCCGGGTCGTCCGCGAGCACGGCCTGGAACATGGCCACGGCCCGCGGCTGGTCGCCGAGCTGGTCGAGGGTCACCTTCGCCGCCTCGGCGCGGAAGTCCCGGGCCCGCGCCGGGTTCGTGCTCGCGTCAGCGCGCGTGATGAGCAGCTGCGCGTACTCCTGCCAGCTCTTGGCCTTCCGGTAGAGGTCCAGCGTGCCCTCGTAGGCCGCCGCGTTCTGCGGGTCGATCTCGAGGGCCTTGGCGAAGCAGGGGATCGCGAAGTCCGGGCGCTTGACGTGGTCCGCGTACCAGCGGCCCATCTGGAGCCAGAGCGGAAGCGGATCGTCGTCCCCCTCCTGCATGTGCTCGCTCAGGGTGCCGAGCACCTCGTTCCAGCGCGCCTGGTCGCCGGCCGCGATGTGCTCGATGGCCGTCGCCGTGTCTTCGTCCCGAGGCTCGTCGAGGAGCGCCTGCGTGTAGGCGACGAGGGCGTTGTCCGAGTCACCGAGGCGCTCGAGGTAGATGCCGCCGATCTCCCGGAAGAGCGCTGCGCGCTCGGCGTGGGAGTCGATGTCCTCGGAGCGCTCGAGGAGGAGCTCGCTCAGCGGCTCCCATCGCTCGCTCGTCCGGAGCAGCTCCTCGAGTCCGCTCGTGGCCACCGCGTCGTCCGCGTCGAGCTGGAGAATCACCCGGTAGGTGCCTTCGGCGGTCTCTGCATCGCGAAGCTGCGACGCCTGGAGCCGCGCGATGCGGAAGTAGAGCGCCTTCTTCGCGGACACGTCCTTGGCGGCCTCGGCCGCGTCGTAGAGCGCGTCGACGGCCTGGCCGTAGGCACCACCCGCCGCGGCCACGCGCTCGAGCGTGGCCGCCTCGTCGCCGCCCGCAGGCTTCGCGAGGAGCGCCTTCTTGGCCGCCGCGAAGGCCTTGGCGTCGAGCTCGCCGGAGCCCGCGCTCCCCACCAGCTCGTCGAGAGCCCGCGCCATGGCCGCCGCGGACCCGAAGCGCTTCGCCGGATCCTTGGCGAGGGCCTTCTGCACGAAGGCGTCGAGGCCCGCGCTCACCCAGCCGGAGGGCGCGTGCGCGGAGGGCACCGGCGCCTCGGCCGAGAGATGATGCGCGATGACGTCGAAGGAGCTGTCGCCGCTGAAGGGCGGCGTGCCCGTGAGCGCCGTGTAGAGGGCGACGCCGAGCCCGTAGAGGTCCGCGGCGGGGCCGATGCCGTCGCCGCGGGCCATCTCCGGTGCGATGGCTTCGGAGCTGCCGAAGATGCGAAGCGCGCCGATGGCGTCCTGCTTCGTCGCGCCGGCGGCGAGCAAGCGATAGACGCCCCCGTCGACGAGCATGCCGCCCAGGCCCTCGCCGGCGCGGTCGACGAAGATGTTGCCGGCCTTCACGTCGCTATGAACGATGCCCGCCCCGTGCAGCTTGCCGAGGGCTTCGAGCACGGCCTGGAACACCGGCGCTACGTCGCGGAAGGACATGGGGCCGACGCGGGCAACGCGGGCCGCGAGCGTCTCACCACCCGCGAACTCCGTGGCCACCCAAGGCCGCCCGTCACCCAACGTGCCACAGCGCAGGACCCGGGCCATGCCCGGCGCCGCGAGGCGCTGAATGGCCCGCTGCGTGGTCAGGAAACGCGCCACCGCCGAGGGGTCGCGGGAGAGGCTCGAACGGATCACCTTCAGCGCCGCGCGCACCTCGCGGCCGTCGAGCGTCGCCGTTGCCTCGTACACGCGCCCGAGGCCACCGTCGGCCAGCGTCTTGCCGACCTTGAAGCCGCCGACGGTCTCGCCGGCTTCGAGAACCCGGCCGCCGCGCAGGTCGAAGATGGCGCTCACGCCCTCCGCCGGCTTGCCGAAGAGCTGCATGGCGTCGGGGAGCGCGTCGAGCGCCAGGGGCCGCACGGCGCCCGCCACGAGGGCGCGGGCGCAGGTGGCCATTACCCCGGTCCCCCCCCGCACCGTAGGGG
>JBCCAW010000098.1:0-13595 GCA_039814655.1 Myxococcota bacterium
CGGTCGCGGCCGGAGCTGGTGCTCGCCTGGGCCGAGGGGCGCTCGGGCCTGCCCGAAGACGCGACGGAGGACCTGCGGGCCACGGAGCGCTGGCAGCGGGCGCTCTCCCTCCGGGCCACGGGCGAGGCGGCACCGGCGGCGGCGGGGCGCCCGGGCGCCCGGCCCCTCGCGCTCCCCATGCTCGTCGGCCGCGCCCTCGACCGGCTCCTCGCCGGCGGCGTGATCCCCGGGGTGCTGGCGGCGGCGCACGTGCTGGGCTTCGCGCACGTGGCGCCGGTCGCCCAGCACGCCGTCGCGGCGCTCGGCGCCGCTCTCGACCTCACGCTTTACGTGCGCAACCCCTGCCGGCAGTTTTGGGAGGACCTGCCGGCGCCGCGCGCCCTCGCGCGTTTCGCGACGCTCGCGACGGCCGAGGGCGCGGCCCTGGATCCCGTCGGCCTCTCGGCGCGCCGCGGGGGCGCCCGGATCCTCGCGGGCTGGGGCCGGCCCGCGCGGGAGCACGTGCGCCTCGTCGGCGAGCTCACGGGCGCACGCTTCGAGGACCGCTTCGTGACGCCGGAGGGGGACGCGCTCCTGGCCCGGGTGCAGCGCGCGGTGCTCGACGCGGACCCGGGAGCCGCGGCGCCGGGCAACGACGCGGCGCAGGGTAACGACGCGGCGCAGGGCGACGACGCGGCGCCGGTCGACGGGAGCCTGCGCTTCTGGGCATGCCCCGGCGTGCGCCGCGAGGTCGAGACCGTGGCCGAGGGGCTCTGGGCGGCGCTTCGCGCGTCGCCGGACCTCCGCTTTCACGAGATCGCCGTGCTCTTCCCCGCCACGGCCCGCGACGCCTACCTACCGCACATCGCCAGCGTGTTCGCCGAGGCCCAGGCCATCCCGCACCACGTCGTCGACCTGCCGCTGGCTCAGGAGAGCCGCCTCCTCGAGCTCGCGTTGCGCCTCGTCGAGCTTCCCCTCGGTGGGCTCCGGCGTCCCGAGCTCCTCGCCGTGCTCACGCACCCCTGCCTCGCGGTCCCCGGCGAGCGCGGAGCGCCGGAGACCCGCGATGCCTGGGTTCGGCTCACGGAGCGCCTCGGCGTCTTTCACGGCTCGCGCGCCGAGGACCACGCGGGCACCTACCTCGAGGGCGGCCCGCCGCGCGTGCACTGGGACCAGGCCGTGCGCCGCGTCGTGCTCGGCGCCTTCCTCGGCGACGGCGAAGACGCCGACGCCCGCGTCGACCTCGGGGGGAGGGCGCTCCTGCCCGAGCCGGCGCCGGCAGAGGCCCTCGCTCCGGCCTACGCGCTCCTCGTCCGCTCACTCACGTCCGACGCACGCTTCGCCCGGCAAGCGCGCCTCTCCGGCGCGGCCTGGGCGCGCTTCTTCGCGCGGCTCTTCGAGGTACATCTGCACGCCCGGGACGAACGGGAAGAGGCCGTGCGCCGCCGTTGCCTCGCCCTCGCGGAGGACCTGGCGGCGGAGGACCTCCTCTCCCCAGACGCGTTTCCGCTGGGTTACGTGACCGTGGCGACGCTCCTCCGCGACCGGCTCTCGGACCTGCGCGGGCGCCGCGGCGAGGTCCTCGCCGACGGCGTCTTCGTCGGCAGCCTGGCTCCCATGCGGGCGCTGCCCTTTCGCCACGTCTTCGTGCTCGGGCTCGGAGAGGGCGACTACCCGGCCGCGGACCGGCCGGACCCGCTCGACCTGCGGCGGGTCCGCCGGCGCCTCGGCGACGTGCGGCCCAACGAGCGCGATGCGCTGGTGCTGCTCGAGACCCTGCTCGCGACCCGCGACGCGCTCACCTTGAGCTGGGTCGCCCGGGACCCGCTCACCGGAGACGACGTGGCGCCGTCCCCGCTCGTGGAGACGCTCCTCGACGTGCTCGAGCGCGACTTTGGTGCCCCGCGGGAGAAGCTCCGCGCGCGCTTCCCGCTTCGCCGTCATGCCGTCCGGGTGCAGGCGCTGGCGCCGGCGCGGCTGGAGGCTGCGGCGCGAGCGCTCGGCGACGTGGCCCGGCGCCGGGCCGGGCGTTCGCTGGCCCCAGCCGAGCTCCGCGCGCTCGGCCGCGACGACGCGACGCTGGCCCGGCTTCTCGCCCTGCCGCCCATCCCCGAGGCGCCGCCGGACGCCCGGGAGGACGACGTGCTCACGCTGCGCGTGGGCGTGCTCCGGCGCTTTCTCGAGGCGCCGCTGCAGGGCTGGGCCCGGGCCGTCCTCGGCATCGCCGACGAGGAGGAGCGGGGCCTCGAGAGCCGAGAGGACGAGCCTTTCGTGGCCGCGCCGCGCGAGAGCGCGGAGGCCCTTCGCCGGGCGTTCGCCGACGGGCTCCAGCGCCGGGAGCGGCCCACGGCGCGCTACGCCGAGGAGACCGCGCGCCTGGCCGAGCGTGGGCGCTGGCCCCTCGGCGTGCTCGCGTCCCAGCGAGCCCGGGCCGACGAGGCCGTGCTCGACGGCTGGCGACGCCTCTACGCGCACGGCTACCGCGCCCCGCGCGGCGCCCCGGCGGCCGAGCGCGTACGCTTTGGTCCGAGCCTGAGCGGCGCCGCCGGGCGGGGCGGCGTCGTCGCGAACACCGGCGCGATAGACACCGGCGCGGCAGCCACCGGCGCGGTAGCCACCGGCGCGGTCGACACCGGCGCGGTCGACACCGTGCTGCCCCCACTGCGCCTCCTGGTGGCCGTCCCCGGCGGCACCCGCACCGTCGAGCTCGTCGGGGCCACGGAGCTGCTGCTCCGGGCCCGAAGCACCTCCCTCGTGCTCGTCCCCAAACGCGCCCCCGCGGGCGCGGCCCTCGCCTCCGAGCGCCTTCGCTACGGCCTCCGCACCTTCTTCGACCATCTTCTCTTGAGCGCCGCCGAGGTGCCCCGCGGCGCCCTCGAAGCCGCGGGGGCCGAGGGCGTCGCCCACCACGGTGCGCTGCTCTTCGGCGGAGCCCCGGCCACCGACGCCGCGCTCCGCCTCGCGCCGCTCCCTCCGCGTCAGGCCCGGGCCTATCTCGCGGGGCTGATCGCCGACCTCCTCGGGCACAGTCACGCCTACTTCTTGCCCTGCGAGGCCGTCTTCCGTGTGGCCCGGAGCTGGACCGCGCTCACGCCCGCGGCCCTGGCGCAGGCCATCGAGGTCGTCCGCCGGGGCGACGGGGGCGTCGGACGCTTCGGCCCCGTGGACGCGCCGGAGTCCTATGCGGCTCCGGAGGACGCCCTGGAGATGGCGCGCCGGCGCTTCGGCCTCTACTTCGCGCTCGCCGGTCTCGACGCCGGCGCGCCGATGGAGTCCGCGTCATGAGCGCCGTGCGACGCCTGGCGCGGCCGCCGGTGCTCGCGCGGCTCCCGCCGGGTCACGTCGCCATCGAGGCTTCGGCCGGTACGGGGAAAACCTTCACCCTCGAGCACCTCCTCGTGGACCTCGTCGTACAGGGGGCGCGCCTCGAGGAGGTGCTCGTCGTCACCTTCACCGAGAAGGCCACGCGCGAGATGCGCGCGCGGGTCCGCGGGACGCTGCGCCGGGTCGTGCAGCCCGACGAGCGCACGCCGGAGCCGGGCCCGGAGGAGCCCGCCTGGGCCCTGGACGAAGGCGCCCGCGCGCGCCTCGAGGCAGCGCTCCTCGGCTTCGAGCGGGCGCCCATCTCGACCATTCACGGCTTCTGCCAGCGCGTGCTCGCGGAGAACGCCTTCCTCTCGGGCCGGCCGCTTCGCCATGCTCTCGTCGAGCCTCGGCGGGCCTTCGGGGCGGTCTTTCGCGACGCGCTCCGGAGCGAGCTGGCGCGCCTCGATGCGCCGGGCCCCGAGCGGGATCGCGCCCGGCTCCTTGCTCGCTGGCTCGAGCGCCTCGGCCCGGACAAGCTCGAGGCGGCGCTCTTTCCGTGGCTCGGCGAGCGAGGCACGCCGCAGCCGGCGAGCGACCGGGACGCCATGGACCGGGCGCTCCGCGGGCTGCCCGGCGCCGCCGAGGAGCGCGCGACGGAGGCGCTCCTCCTCGGCGCCGTGGGTCGCGCGGAGCTGGCGCAGAAGATCGCCGGCGAACTTCGCGCCCTTGGCCGCGTGGCCGACGCCTACCGGGCGAGCGGAGACCGCGTCGCGGCGCTCTTTGCCCTCGACGCCTGGGGCGCGCGGGAGGTGGTGCGCGGCGAGCCGGCCCGGCGCTGGCTCCCGGGGCGCCTCCGCGAAGCCTCGCGCACGCATCGCGGCGAAGCGCTCGGGCCCCTTCGCGATCACCTGCAGGCGCTCCTGGCGGCGTGTCCGCCGAGCTTCGGCTTCCTCGTCCAGGAGCTCGTCCCGGCGCTCGCGGATGCGCTCGCCGCGCAAAAAGCCTCCCGCGGCGAGCTCGACTTCGACGACCTCCTTCTCGAGCTGCGCGCCGCCCTCGATGGGTCCAGCGGCGCGGCGCTCGCGGCGGCGCTTCGCCGGCGCTTCCGGCACGCGCTCGTCGACGAGTTCCAGGACACGGACGAGGTCCAATGGGCCATCTTCCGGCGCCTCTGGCTGGAGCCTAGCGTCCCGGGCCGGCGCCTCTTTCTCATCGGAGACCCCAAGCAAGCCATCTACGGCTTCCGGAACGCCGACCTGCATACCTACGAGGCCGCACGCGATGCGGTGGCCCCGGAAGGCCCGCTGCGCCTCGACGTCTGCTACCGCGCGACGGAGCGTCTCGTGGGCGCCTACGACCGCATCTTCGCTGGCGGGGACGAGGACCTGGGGCCCTTCTTTCGTGGGCGCCTCGTCTACGAAGGCGTGCGCGCCGGCCGCCCGGAGCGCCGGGCGCGAGGCCCCGGGGGCGCCGACGCGCCGGCTCTCGTGCTCTGGCAGCCCCGAGGCCGGGAGAAGCCCACGCTGGCGGACGTGCGCCGCACGCTCGGCGCGCGCATCGCCGAGGAAGCCCGGCGCCTCGTCAAGGACGGGGCACTCGATGTGGGCGGCGAGGCCCTCGGCTACGGCGACCTGCACGTGCTCACGCGTACGGCGCGGGAGGCCGAAGGCATCGCCGCGGCGCTTCGGGCCGCCGGCGTGCCCCACGCCTTCTTCAAGCAGGACGGCCTCTTCGCCACGGACGAAGCCCGGCATGTGCTCGCGCTCCTGCGGGCCATCGAAGATCCGTCCGATCGTTCGGCCCGGCTCAAGGCCTGGCTCACGCCTTTCTTCGCCGTGCCCATCGACCGGCTGGCCGCCTGCCGGGACCTCGGCGCGCAGCATCCGCTCGTGGCGCCCTTCTTCCGCTGGCGACGGCTGGCGGAGCGGCAGGACGCCGCGGCCTTGCTTCGGGCCCTCCTCGAAGAGACCGGGCTCGTGCAGCGCCTGCTCTTCGCCGACGATGGGGAGCGGGCCCTCACGAACGTGCAGCACGTGCTCGAGCTCCTGCTTCAGGAGAGCGGCGGCCGGCGCGCCTTGCCGGAGCTCGTGGCGCGCCTCGACGCCTGGGTGGCGGGCCGCGCCGAGCCTCTCGTCGGCGGCTCGCTGCAGCGCAAGCCCGGGGACCGACCGGCGGTGCAGCTCCTGACCATGCACAAATCGAAGGGGCTCGAGGCCGAGGTGGTCTTCGTGGCCGGGGGCTTCGGCCGGGCCCGCGGCGGGGGCGGTGACCTCGAGCCCCTCGTCTGCCACGACGACGAGGGGCGCCGCGAGGCCTGGCATCGGCCGGTGCCGGAGGAGGTGCTCGAACGCGCCGAGGCCGAGGCGAGGGAGGAGGAGGAGCGCCTCCTCTACGTGGCGCTGACCCGCGCCAAAGCCCGCCTCTACCTCCCCTATTTCGGCCTCGCGCCGGCGTCCGCGGGGCCTCAGGAGGGCCAGGCGCCGAACGCGCTCCGGGGGCCCTACCGCTGGCTCGACCAGCGCCTCGAGCAACTCGTGACGCGGGGCTACGTGGACGGGGACGCGGTGACCTTCGAGGCCCTCGAGGTCGGGCCCCCGGCGGCGCCGCCGCCGGTGGACACGGAGGAGCTTCGGGCCGCCCTCGGCGAGATCCGCTTCCCGCCGCTGCCGGATGCACGGGCCTTCGCGGCGCTGCGCCGCCGCCGGGCCGGCTGGCTGCTGACCTCGTACACGCGCCTCGAGGCGGGTCAGGAGGCCCGGGGGGCCGTGGAGGCAAGCGGCGGCGGCGCGACGCCCGAGGAAGAGGCGGACCGGGAGCATGTGACGGCGGTCGTGGACGTACCGGAGTCCGTGCGTGAGGTACCCACCGGGCCCTCTCCCGGGCCGGAGGAGCCGGCGGCGCAGGCGGAAGGGGCGGCGGACGACGACGGCGAAGGTCTGGACGACGCCGCGGTGCCCAAAGACGCCGCCGTGTCTGAAGACGCCGCGGTGCCCGAAGACGCCGCGGTGCCCGAAGACGCCGCCGTGCCCGAAGACGCCGCGGACCGCCTCCCCGGCGGCGCCGGCATGGGCATCTTCCTCCACGAGGTGCTCGAGGAGCTCGACCTGGCCGCGCTTCGCGCGACGCCTGAACCGGAGCGCTGGCGGACCGCGCCGGCCGTGCGCCGGGTCTTCGCGGCGCACGCACGCCGGGCGGGCATCGACGAGCGGGCGAGCGCGGACGCGGCGGCGATGCTGCACCGGGCGCTGCGCCAGCCCCAGACCCACGGCACGCTGAGCCTCCCCGAGGGCTTCGCGGGCCTCGGACCCGAGCGCGCCGCGGAGATGCGCTTCCACTTCCCGCTCCCGGAGCCGTCGCATCCCACGCTCGGCGCGGGCTCCCCAGCACCGGCGGCCGCGGCTTCGCCGGCCTTCGCCATCGAGCGCGGTGTGGTGCGCGGCGCCCTGGACCTGGTCTTTGCCCACGCAGGGCGCGTGTACGTGCTCGACTGGAAGAGCGACCGCATCGCGCCGGAGACGCTCGAAGCCCACGTCGAGGCGCACTATGCGCTTCAGGCGCGCCTCTACACGCTGGGCGTCGTGCGCCATCTGGGCATCGCCGGAGCCGATGACTTCGCGGCGCGCTTTGGCGGGCTGCTCTACGCCTTTCTTCGGGCCATGCGCGGGCCCAACGAGGGCGTGGTCTTCTTCCGGCCGGGCTGGGAGGAGGTCTGCGCCTGGGAAGAGGAGCTCCGCTCGGACACGCCCTTTGGCTATGCGCTGCGGCCCGAGTGGGGAGCACCGCGGGGAGCGCCGTGGGGAGCGCCGCGATGAGTGTCCTCGGCCCGCCCGGCGACGATCCGACGCCGGAGCTGCCGGCGCCCGGCGACCTGCCGCGCCTCGACCCCGGAGGCTCCGCGCGCCTCGCCGTGGAAGGCGGCGCGCGACTCTCGGGCCGGCTCGTGGACGCCGCGGCGGCCCTCGAGCTCGACCTCGGCGAGCTGGCTCTCGGGGCGGAGCTCGCGGACTGGCAAGGGCTCGAAGGGCTGCGGCGGGAGGGCTTCGTCTTGCTCGTGGCGGCGCTTCGCCTGGCCGAGGCCCGCGGCTCCACGCGCCTACCCTTGGGCGCGGGCCTGGCCGAGGTGCTCGCCGGCTTCGCCGTGCCCGCCGAGGTACGCGACGCGGCCACGGCGCTCGCGCCCAGGCTGGCGGAGCTGACGGAGGTGGCCGGGCCACCGGAGGCGGGTCGCCCGCTCGTCGTCGCGGACCCGAGGCTGGCCGGCGGCTTCCTCTCGGCGGGGCGGGCCCACCGGCTCGAGCGCCGGGTCGCCGCACATCTCGCGCGCCTCGCCGGCGCGGCCGCCCAAGACCTGGGACCCCCGGCGGCGCTCGATGCGGCGCTCGCGGATGTGCTCGGCCGCCCGGCCGAGCGTGACGGGGTGCCGCTTCGGCCCAGCGACGAACAAGCCCGGGCCATTCGCGCAGCTTGCGTTCACCCCGTGGCGGTGATCGCCGGGGGCCCCGGCACGGGCAAGACCACCATCGTAGCCAGCGTGCTGCGGGCCCTCGTCCGTCTGGGCGTCGACGCGGCGCGCATCGCCCTCGCCGCGCCGACGGGCAAGGCCGCGGACCGCATGCGCCAGGCCCTCGAGGCGGCCCTGCGCCAGGTGCCCGAGGCGCGCCGCGCGGCGGAGGACCGCCAGCTCGCCGGCGCGCTCCCGCCGGCGCTGACGCTTCATCGCCTGCTCGGCTGGTCGCCGAGCCTCGGTCGCTATCGCCAGCACGAGGGCAGCCCCCTCGCGGCGCAGGTCGTGATCGTCGACGAAGGCTCCATGGTGGACCTCGCGATGTTCGACCGGCTGCTGCGGGCCATGCCGCTCGGCGCGCGGCTCGTCCTGCTCGGCGACGCGGACCAGCTCCCGAGCGTCGACGCCGGCGCCGTGTTTCGCGACCTCGGCGCCGCCTTCGCGGATGGCTCTGGCGGCGCCCGGGCCTTCACGCTTTCGCGGAGCTACCGCATGGACCCACGGGACCCCGCGGGCCGGCACGTGCTGCTCGCCGCGCGCGCCGTCAACGCCGGGGCCGCGGGCACGCTTCTCGGCGCCGGCGACGCCGCGCTCCGGCGCGTGAGCCCGGCGGAGGCGACCTTCACCGGTGCCGAGCACGTGGCGGCCGCGGACCGGCCGGCGCTCCTGGAACGCTGGGCGCGCGCGCGCGCCTTGGCGCCGGAGGAGCTGACCCGGCGCGTCGTCTCTCGCCAGGGCGAGACCTTCGGGCCCGAGGAGCGCGCCTTCCTTCGCTCGCTCCTGGACCGCCTGCTCGCTTCGCGCGTGCTCGCGGTCACGCGCGGCCGGCGCACCGGCGCCGTGGCCCTGAACCGCTTCTTCCACGCGCGGGCGGCGGCTCGCGCCGGAGTGCCGCCGGGGCGCCTCCTCCCGGGTGAGCCGGTGCTCGTGACGCGGAACGACTACGAGCGCGGCCTCTTCAACGGGGACCAGGGCGTGGTGCTCGACGTGCGCCTGGCCCCCGGCGAGGCGCCGCGGCGCTCGGCGGTCTTTGCCCGGGGGGAAGGGTTCGTGGCGTTCCCCCTGGGGGGGATCCTGCCTCAGCTCGAGCGGGCCTACGCCACGACGGTGCATAAAGCGCAGGGCAGCGAGCATCGCTCGGTCGTGCTGGTGCTTCCCGATGCGCCGCTGCCGCTCCTGACCCGGGAGCTGCTCTACACGGGCCTCACGCGGGCGCGGAAGGGGGCGCTGGTCCTGGGGGACCCGGCGGTCTTCCGCGTGGGGGTTCGCCGGCGCGCGCTTCGCGCGAGCGGGCTGGCGGACCAGCTGGCCCAAGCCGAAGCGAGCGCGACCGGGGCGGTTTCGGAGCAGGCGCAGTGACCGTGGCGGCGGCCCCTCGGCCCGACCTCCCGCCGCCAACCCCCCGGACTCAGGCCCTCTCCGGCTCCACCTCGGGCACGTAGGCCGGGCAGGAGAGCACGGGCAGCGGCGGGTACTTCGGCCGCGTCGGGGCCCGGCAGAGGTAGAATGTCGATCCCTTCGCGCTCGTCACCACGCGCACCTGGGTGCAGCGGAGGCAGAGTCCGACGGTACGCTCGAGGCCGGGCGGGCGGCTCACGCCCCCTCGTGTGCGGGGTGCAGCTCGCCGCGTCCAGCCAAAGGGGCCGCAGCCCCAGAGAGAGGACGACCTCGCGCGCGCTTTTCCGTGGTGTTTCGAGAGACGTGCTGTTACTTACATCTCTGGAGGTAAACTTCGATGCAGTGTTTCTCCATCGGGACGTACGGGGCAGTCGTCGCCCTGATCGCTCTCGCCGGTTGCGGGAACTCCCTGACACCCGGCGGGGACGAGGACGCTGGCGTGCCCCTCGACCTCGGGCCCCTGGGCCCCGTCGAGGTGCCGGACGCCGTGAGCGTGGAGACGGCGGCGCCGGAGGAGGTCGTGGCCGGCGCGACCTTCATGCCGACCTGCACGATCCTCGACGCCGAAGGAGAAGCCTTCAGCACCATGGGCCGGACCCCGAGCTTTCGCGTCTCGCCCGAGTCCTCGGTCAGCGTGAACGGGCTCGAGCTCACGGCGCGCATCGCCGGTGAGGTCGAGGTCGGCTGCCGCTTCCGCCCCCTGATGCTCGCGGATCCGACGCCGTCCCGCGTCCGCATCGTGCCCGGCCCGGCCACGGAGCTCGAGACCCGCCTCGATCGGAGCGTGCTCGTGGCCGGCGAAGCGCTCAGCGCCCGCTGCGAGGCCTTCGACGCCTACGGAAACCGCACCTCCGCCGAGGGCGCCTCGCTTCGTGTGACCCCGGACGACGCCGGCACCACCAGTGAGGGCCTCTCCGCGACGCTGACGCGGGCCGGCGCCTACCTCGGCGCCTGCGATCTCGATGGTGCGGCAGGCATCGCCGTGCCCTTCGAGGTTCGGCCGGGGCTGCCCGCGAGCCTCGCCCTCGCCGTGTCTCCAACGCGCTCCGTGTACGGGATCGGCGAGGTCATGGACCTCGAGACCATCGTCACGGACGCCTTCGGCAACGTGGTGCGCGGCGCCGCGCTGGTCATCGAGGCTCCGGCGGAGGCCGAGCGCTTTGGCGTCCGCGGCCTGCGTTTCCTCGAGGAGGGGACCTTCACGCTGGCCGTGAGCGTGGCGGGACCGACCGCCGGCGACGTGGTGCTCCGCGAAGAGGTGGAGGTCGTGGTCAACGGCAACGGCCCGACGATCCGCTGCGACGACCCCATGGATGGCGGCGTGCTCGACGCGGCGCCGGGCAGCACCGTGACGCTGCGCGGCACCGTGAGCGACGCGGCGGGCGTGGACGCCGTGAGCGTCGATGGCGTCCCCGCCGTGATCGGTGCTGACGGCCGCTTCGAGGGGGACGTCATCGTCCGCTACGGCATGAACTTCGTCGACGTGGTGGGCGTCGACGGCCTCGGGGAGGAGTCCGCGGAGACCTGCACCTTCCTCGCGACGAACCGCTGGGAGGACCCGGAGGGCCTCACGAACGACGTGCTCACGCTTGCCCTCGCGGACGAGGGCATCGATGACGGCGACCGGAGCGGCGCGCCGAACTCGCTCGCCGATCTGCTCGCCCAGGTCCTCGACGGGCCGTCCCTCGCGGCGCTCCTCGATACGGCGCTGACCGCAGTAAACCCGCTCAAGGCGAGCTCCTGCGACGTGCGCATCCCACTCATCGGCTGCATCTTCCGTTCGTCGGTCAGCTACACGCCTGGGAGCACGCGAGCCACGGCGGGCCCGGTCAGCCTCGACCTCGTGCCCGGCGGGCTACGCCTGCGCGGCGAGTTCCGTAACGTGCGCCTCGGACTCCGCGTGGGCGGCACCGTGTCCACCTCGGGCACCATCGGCTTCAGCCGCGTGGGCCTCGACGCGGTCTTCGATGTGGCCGTCGTGGACGGCGTGCTCCAGGTCTCTTCCCGCTCCACGGCCATCGATCTGGCGGGCCTCGACGTGGACTTCAGCGGCCTCGCCGGCGCGTTGGCGGACGTGCTCGACTTCCTCGCGGGCGGACTCATCGAGGGCCTGCTCGAGGGCGTGCTCGAGGGCCTCGTAGGCGGCGCCGTGGGCCCGCTCCTCGATGGCGTCCTCGGCGGCCTCGACTTCTCGGACTTCCTCGACCTCGAGATCCCCCGCTTTGGCGCGCCGGGCACCGTGGCGCTGAGCGGTGGCGGGTCCATCTCCTCCGTGGACATCACCCCGGAGCGGCTCCGCCTCGGCGTCGCCACGCGCGTGAGTGCGCCGGCTAGCGTGGCGCTCCCGATCCCCGGCGTGCCCTTCCCGCCGCCGCCGGACGCTTCGCTCCTGGCCGAACCCGTCACCGACGGTTCCCTCGCGGCGGCCATCCACCCGGGGCTGATCAACCAGCTCCTCTTCGCCGTGTGGCGAGGTGGGCTGCTCGAAGGCAGCCTCGACGTCGGGAGCCTCGGCGGAGGCGAGGGCGGCGGCCTCCTCGATGGCGCGAGCGTCGGCTTCCGCGCCGGTCTCCCGCCCATCGCGGACGTGACGGGCGAAGGGGACCTTCGCATCGAGCTCGGAGCCCTCGACGTGGACCTCACGCTCCCGGGGCTCCTGGACGAGCCGCTCGCCCTCCGCGTCGGTGGCCGGTTGAGCACCACTCCAATCGTTACGGACGGCGTCCTCGACATCGGCGAGCCGGTGGTGGAGGAGCTCGTCTTCTCGAGCGGAGAGATCGTGCTCGACGCGGCGACGCGCGACGCCGTGGAGGCGGCCCTGGGCCGGTTGCTCTCGGCGCTCGTACTCGATCAGCTCCTCGCGCTGATCCCCGAGCTGGCCATTCCGGCCTTCCCGCTGCCCGACGACGTCGGGAGCGCGCTCGGGTTGCCACCGGGGAGCGCGCTCGGCGTGTCCGTGCCGGCCCTCGACGTCGACCCGCCCCACCTCGTCCTCTCCGGCAACCTGGGAGTGCTCTGATGACCCGCGCCGTCACCCCGTTCCGCCCGGCGACGCTCCGAACGCTGCGCCGCCTCCCGCTCCTCGGCCTGCTGCCCCTGGTCCTCGTGGCCTGCGGCGGCGGCGGCGGCGGAGTCGTCCCGGACTCGGACTCGGGCAACTACGTCGGTCCGCCGCCGGTGAGCCTCGAGGTGGCCATCTCGCCGAGCCGGGCCTTCTACCAGACGGGCCAAGCGGTACGCGTACGCGCTGAGGTCCTCGGCGCCGAGGGCACGCCCCTCGAAGGCGTGCCCCTTCGCTTCCGCGCCGAGCCCGCGGATTCGGTGATGAGCGGCGAGGGTGCCGACGCCTTCGTGCTCGAGCGCGAGGGCACGGTGGTCTTCGAGGCCTGCACCGCCATCGCGGACCAGGAGCCGCTCTGCGATGCCGTCCAGGTCCTCGTCGACGACGGGAGCCCCATGCTCGAGGTGAGCTCGCCGCTCCCCGGCGCGCAGCTCGGTGGCGAGGGCGTCACGACCCTTGCCGTCGAGGGCAGCGTGGCCGACACCAGCGCGTCCGTGACGGTGAACGGTGTTCCCGCCGCCGTCGACGCGATGGGCCGCTTTACCGCGGAGGTCGTGCCGCGCCCGGGCGTGTACCACCTCGCCGTCGTCGCCAGCGACGGGCTGAGCGAGCCGATGCTCGTCGAGTTCGATGTGCTCTTTGCGGAGCGCTACCTGCCGGCAACGGAGGACGGGCGCCCGGCCCTTCGTTCGCGCGGTGACGTCGTGCTCCAGGTCGGCCAGTCGCTGCTCGACGACGGTGTGCCCTTCGACCTGGAGGCCCTCCCCATCGTCACCCGGGACCTCGAGGATCTCGCCGAGCTCGTGCTCGCCGGCGCGGACCTCGCGGCCCTGCTGCCCGATCCGCTCCTCGATGCTGGCCCGGGCCTCCAGCTCTCGGCCTCGAGCGTTCGCGTGGAGGGCGCCGAGGTGGATCTGGCCCTCGTCGAAGAGGGGCTCGAGCTCTTCGTGCGGCTGCCGCGGGTGGCGCTCGACACCTCGGGCGCCATCGGCCTCGGGGGCTTCATGCTCGACCTCACCGGCGGCATGGATGCGTCCGCGTCGCTGGTGGCGCGCGTTCGCGTGGCCCGCGAGAGCGCCGAGATGCCCCTCGAGGTGTCCCTCGAAGGCCTCGGTTTCTCCCTCGAGGCCGTGGAGGGGCGCTTCGCATCGGAAGACGCGAACGCGCTCTTGGCCCTCGCCGAGAGCGGGCTCGCGCGGGTCCTGGAAGACGCGCTCATCGCGGCCGTGGAGGGGGCGCTTGCGGAGCTTCTTCCGGAGCTGGTCACCGATCTCCTCGGCAGCGTGGAGGGGCTCCTCACGGGCATCGAGTTCGCCTTGGACGTGGACGGGCTGCCGGCGACGGACC
>JBCCAW010000809.1:0-1946 GCA_039814655.1 Myxococcota bacterium
CTCTCGTGAGCCTGCTCCGGAGCCTCGGCGGGCACGTCGTCACGGACCACCCCGTGCGCGCTCTCGACGACCTACCGCCGGCCCGCGTCTACCTCTTCGACACGTCGCCGGCGCAGCTCGCGAACATCGCCGGGCCGCTCCTGCCCCCGCGCTACCTGCAGCGCCTCCGGCGCTATCGCTACGGCCCCGGGAGCTTCAAGGTCGATTGGGCCTTGAGCGAGCCCATTCCCTGGAAGGACCCGCGCGTGGCCAAGGCGTCGACGGTGCACCTGGGCGGTAGCCTCGACGAGATCGCGGCCAGCGAGCGCGCCATGTGGGAGGGGCGGCACTCGGACCGGCCCTACATGATCCTCGTGCAAGCCTCGGTGCACGACCGGAGCCGCGCGCCGGCGGGGAGGCACGTGGGCTACGCCTACGCGCACGCACCGGCGGGCTCCACGGAGGACCGGACCGCCGTGCTCGAAGCGCAGATCGAGCGCTTCGCGCCGGGCTTTCGGGAGACGATCCTCGCCCGCAAGAGCTGGAACGCCGACGCCTGGGAGGCCCACAACCCGAACTACGTCGGCGGCGCGGTCACGGGAGGCGTGGCCGACGTCTTTCAGCTCTTCACCCGACCCGTGGCGCGCCTGGACCCCTACACGACGCCGCACCGGCGCCTCTTTTTGTGCAGCGCGTCCACGCCCCCCGGGGGCGGCGTGCATGGCATGTGCGGCTACTGGGCGGCCGAGTCCGCGCTCGCCCAGTTGCCGCGTTTCGCTCCGCGGCGCCTCAAATAGCGGCCGCCGCCGAGCCTCACTCGAGGGCCGGACGCCGGCCGCCCGGGAAGGCGAGCGAAGGGCTCTGGAGCTGAAGCCGCAGGCCCCCGAAACCGGAGGACCCGAGCGTGGCCGTCGCGGCCTCCTCGCCGGCCGTGTCGTCGCTCGGCGCGTCGTCGACGGCGTCTGGCTCCATGCCCTCGTCGGCGCTGGCCTCCGGGTCCCGGGCCGCCACCGCGGCCGCGGCGCTACGCAAAGGGATGGCCGCGGCGGTCATGGCGAAGTTGCCGCCGCCTTCGCAGCGCGCGTAGTCCGCGAGGCAGCCCTCGCTCCCGGCCCGGCAGCCGCCGACGATATGGATGCCGACGACGCGGCCCTCCATGTCGACGACCGGGGCGCCAGACGTGCCCGGGCGCGACGCCGCGTAGTGCGTGAAGAACTGCCCGTCGACGGGCTCCATGGCGTCGGGCAGGGCCGACGCATGGACCTTCTTCGAGGGGGCCTCGGGCTGCGCGTCTCGGAGCACGTCCTGCGCGTGGCCCACCAGGGCGACCCACCCGCCGGCCACGGCGTCCGCGATCTCCAGCGGCTCCGGCGGCGGGACGAAGGTCCGGGGCGGCGCCTCCTCCTCCCACTCGGCCACGTCCAGGCGGAGAACGGCGTAGTCCGCCGTGGCGGCGTCGGCCGTCGCGAGCACCTCGGCGACGCGCCACTCGGAGGGCCGGCGGTCCACCTCTCGCTCGCCGAGGGGCTTCGGGTAGGCGAAGTCCACCACGTCACCCACGCGCCAGCCGCAATGGCCCGCGCTCATGAGGCGATCGGCGTCCACGAGCACCGCGGAGCATCCCGTGCGCGGGCCAAAGGCGACGGCCGCCGCCACGCGGGACACGACCTCCGGCGCAAGCTCCATGGCCCCCGCGTAGCCCTCGACGGGGCGCGGCTCCCCTTCGGCGCAGCGCGCGAAGCCCGTCAGGCCGCTCTCGTCCGCAAAGGACGGCGGCGGCTGGCGCTTGCAGGAGCGCGGCACCACCAGCGCCGCGAGCACGAAGGCCGCCATCAGGCTCGCGCCGGTCCACTCCTTCCAGCCGAAGCGAAACTCGTCGGGCTTGCGCCAGGGTTCCGGCGCCGCAGGCGCAGGCTCCGGCGCGGCTTCAGCCGCGAGCGCCGGCTCCGGCTCGGCGACGGGCGCAG
>JBCCAW010000303.1:0-7193 GCA_039814655.1 Myxococcota bacterium
CGAGGATTTCGGTTCGGGGTTGCGTGGGACACGACGAGTCGATGCGGGGCATCGGCGAGGAGGGACGCGCGGGACCTCGGACCGTAGGACCGTCGAGACGTTCGTTATTTCTGCCGGTGACGTTTGGCGCGCCGTTGACCCGGCCCGGGCGGCGACGCGACACTCGCGGGCGATGGGGTCGACTCTTCGGCGGCGCGTCGCCTCGGCGGCAGCGCTGCTCGCACTTGCCGCCGCGTGTCCTTCCGCGCCCGCCCGGGCCCAGTGCATCGATGAGGCCATCCGGGACGAGCTCAACGCGCGGCGGCGCTACCGGGGCGTGCAGGAGCGCATTTTCCAGAAGGCGCTCCGCCACGAGCTGAGCTTCATGGGCGGCTTCTACGCCGCAGACCTGACGAGCAGCCACTGGCAGGTGCAGGGCGCCTACACCTTTCACCTTTCCGAGGCCCTCGGCCTCGAGCTGAGCTTCGCCTACACGCGCACGGAGTCGGACCTCGTGCGCATCATCGAAGACGAGATCGGCGCGACGCTCCTTCAGGTCGACCGGGACGTCTTCGTCTACACGGGCCACCTGCTCTATTCGCTCGCCTACGGGAAGATGCGCTGGTTCGGCGGCCCCATCGGACGCTTCGACCTCTACCTGGCCGCCGGCGGCGGCGTGACGGACAACCAAACGGCCCGGGGACTCACTTTCAGCGGCGGCCTCGGGCTGAAGCTCTACTGGGGCTCGGGCTTCGCCTTCCGCGTCGACTTCCGCGACCAGGTGCTCCAGCAGGAGCTCCTCGGCGAGTCGGTCATCGTCAACAACCTCGTCGGGACCCTCGGGATCTCGGTGTTTCTTCCGTTCCGCCCTTGAGGAGCTCGATGCCCACGTTGAAGACCCGCCCGCTCTTCGGCCTCCTCGCGGCGCTGCTGATCACCGCGGGCTTCGGCGACGCGGCCGACGCGCAGCGGCGCCGACGCCGGCGACGCCCACCGGCGCCTCCCGCGGAGGTCGAGGCGCCGCCGGAGCCCGAGGCCAGCCGGGAGCCCGACGCCGCGCCCGCGCCCTCCGCGGAAGGCGAGCCGGAGCCCGAGCCCGTCGAAGCGGCGCCGAGCGACACGCCGCCGGACCTCGATGCGCTCGAGAGCGACTTCGCGGCGCTCATGGACGAGCTGGTCGAGACGCGCTCGCGCATCGCCGCGGTCGGCAACCAGCTCTTCCGAACCAAGCTCCGGGTCCGCGTCTCGAACCGGGCGGATGACCAGCTCCTCGGGCGCCTGGTGATCCGCGTCGACGGCGCGCCGGTCTTCGAGAGCCAGGAGGACGTCGGGGACGAAGGGCGGCAGGCCTTCGAGGGCTTCGCCGCGCCGGGGCCCCACGAGATCACCCTCGAGGCCGAGCAGCGCGCCCGGGCGAGCGATGACTACCGCTACACGCTCCGGGACACCTTCCGCTTCGAGGTGCGCGAGAACCAGCTCACGGACGTGTGGCTGGTGCTCGACGACCGTTCGGACATCGCCGAGGACTTCGAGGACGACGGCGAGGGCGAGTACGCGGTCCGGACGCGCATGCGCGTGACCACGGAAGAGCTCCCCGCGGACGGCTGATGCGCGGCCTGGTTCTCCTGCCCCTCGTGCTCCTCTTCGCCGCCTCGCCCGCCGAGGCGCAGCCGTCCGGAGAGGGCCGCAGGGAGGCCGAGGAGCTGGCGCGCATCGACGCGGCGCCGACGCTGGACGCCTACTATGCGGCCCTCGCGGAGGAGCGGCTGCTGGCCGAAGAGACGGGCAGCGTGCGCCGGCTCCGGGCGCAGGTCCGTCGCGGCGAGGCGCTGTACTTTTCCCAGCGCTTCGAGGAGGCCGCGCAGGTGCTCTACGAGGTCGTCCGGAGCCCGCGCTTTCGTGACTTCGAGGACCTCGAGGACGTGGCCGGGGCCGAGCTGCTCCTCGGCGGGGCCCTCGCGGAGCTCGGCGCCCTTCGCAGCGCCAAGGGGGTGCTCGAGCGAACGCTCGCCCGCGGCCTCGGCGACGCGAGCTTCGGTCCGGCCTTCCGGCGCTGGGTCGACGTGGCCCTCGAAGCCGGCGATCTCCCGTCCGCGCTCACGCGGCTCTTGGCCGTGGAGCTCCGCGACGGCGGTACGCTCGGCGACGCCGAGGAGGGCCTCCCGGAAGACGCGGCCAACGAGCTCGGCTACCTCCGGGGCCGCGCGGCCTACGACGCCGGGGACGACGCGGCGGCCGAGCGCGAACTCGAAGCCATCACGCGACGCTCGCGCTTCTACGCGAACGCCCAGTACCTCCGCGGCGCGGCGGCGGCGCGGCGCGGCGAGCTCGGCACGGCCGAGGCCCGCTTCTGCTCCATCGCCAGCACCGCCGATACGGAGCGCTTCACGTTCTTCGTGGACGCGCGCTACTTCCGCCTGAAGGACCTGGCCTGGCTCGGCCTCGGCCGCGTCGCGCACGAGGGACGGCGACCGGGCGACGCCTTCTACTACTACTTCCAGGTCCCGAACGACTCGGAGCGCGTGGCCGAGGCGCTCTTCGAATCGGCCTACGCCATGTACGAGGGCGACGAGCCGGACGTGGCCCTCGATCTGCTCGACCAGCTCGAGGCCCGGCATCCCGCGTCGCCCTTCGTCGCGGAGGCGGCGCTGCTCCGAGGCTACGTGCACCTCGCGCGCTGCGAGTTTGCCGAGGCCGACGCGCTCTTTCAGGAGTACCTCGGGACCTACGGACCACTCGCCGAGACCCTCGACCGGCTGCTCTCGAGCGACACGCGGCAGGAGGCCCTCGAGGCCCGGCTGCTGCGCGAAGAGCGCCGGGAGGCGGCGGGCGCCGCGGAGGCCGCGAGCGACGCCGAGCGGACCGAGGCAGAGCGCGCGCAGCTCGAGAGCGTCGACGGCCGCCTGCTCGCGCTGCTTCGCGTGGAGCCGACCTTCTTCGGCCTGCATGCCCGCATCCGGACCCTCGACGCCGAGGCCGCACGCGCCGGACGGCTCGCGACCGATCTCCGCGGGCTGGCCACGCGCCTCGGCAGCAGCGAGGCGCCCACGGCCGCGGCGGCGCGGGAAGCCTGGCGCACGCGACGGCAAGAGCTGGAAGCGCAAGCGGCGCAGGCTCGGGACATGCTCGCGGGGCTCACGCGCCAGCTCGATACGCTCCGCGAGGGCGGCGCCGAAGCCGGTGCGCTCACGGAGCTGGAGCGCGACGTCCGGACGCTTGGCCAGCGCCTGAGCGCGCTAGAAGCGCAGCTTCGGGCCGCCGGCGAGCCCACGCCGGAGCCGGCGGAAGCCAGGGAGAGCGAGGGCCGCGTGCGTGAGCTGCTCCGGGCGGACGCGCGCGCGGCCCGTACGTTTCCGCGACGCATCGCCGCGCTCCGGCTTCGCCTCGTGGAGGCGGCGAACGCCGCGGCGCTTCGGTCGCTACGCACGCTCCGGGAGCGCGTGGCCGCTGGCCTTCGTCGCGCGCGCATTGGCCGCATCGACGCCGTGATGGGCAGCAAGCGGCGCATCGAGATCCAGATCGAGAGCCTCGCGGCGGGCCGCTTCCCGCCGGAGCTCGTCGATCCCCTGAGCCTCCAGGGCCTGCTCCGCGACGACGAGGAGTACTGGCCCTTCGAGGGGGAGCTCTGGCTCGACGAGCTCGAGGCGACGACGCCGCGCGAAGGCGGAGAGGGGGACCTTTCCGTCGCCGAGCTGGAGGACGAGGAGGCGCCGTGACCCGGGTCCTCGCCATCGCCGCGCTCCTGCCGCTCTTCGCCTCCGTAGCCGCTGCCCAGGGCCGAACGCGCGCCGCGGCGCGGGCGCCGCTGGGCTTTCAAGAGCCCGCGGAGGAGCAGCGCATCGAAGGCGGCGCGGACCCGCTCGGCGCGGAAGAGGACGGGGCGCGCCCGCTCCCGGAGAACCTCGAGTCGCGCCTCTACCTGCGGGAGCGGCCGGACGCGCTCGGCGCCTCGGCCCTCGAGGCGGTGGAGGCCCAGCTCGGTGCGCTTTTGGCCGAGCGGGAGCAGCTGGTGTGCGAGCGCCGGCGCGAGGCCATCTCGCTTCTCGAGGCCTTCGTGCGGGACGAGCCGGAGACGGCGCCGGAGATGCCCGACGCACTCCTTCGGCTGGCGGAGCTGCTCTGGGAGGACGCGCGCGCCGAGACGCTCGTGGCCTTCGCTGCGTGGAACGAGGCGCCGGAAGAGCGCCGCGGGCCTGCGCCGACGCCGGACTACCGGCGCGCCGTCGCCCTCTACGACCGGATCCTCGAGCGCCACCCGGACTTCCCGCGCACGGACCTCGTCCTCTACATGAAGGCCTTCGCGCTGGTGGAGAAGGATGACTCGGTCGGAGCCCTGGCCCTCTACGGCCGCATCCTCGAGGAGCACCCCGAGAGCCGCTTCGTGCCCGACGCGCACTTCGCCCGCGCCGAGGCGCGCTTCAGCGTCGGCGACTGGGAGGCCGCACGCGCGGAGTACGAGGCGGTCATGGCCGCGGAAGAGAGCCAGCTCTTCCCCATCTCGCTCTTCAAGAGCGCCTGGTGCCTCTGGCGCGCCGGCGAGAGCGAGGAGGCGGCGCTCCGGTTCCGCCGCGTGCTCGACCTCGGCCGCGGCGGCGAGACCCTGAGCGCCGAGCAGCGCCAGCGGCTGCGGGAGCTTCAGGACGAAGCCCTCGACTACCTCATCCAGGTCTTCGTGGAAGACGAGACGAACACGGCGCGGGACGTTTTCGCCTTCCTCGAGGAGATCGGCGGCGAGCGCTACGCGAACCGTGTGCTCGTGCGCCTCGCGGACACCTTCCAGGGCCAGGCGCGCTACGACCGCGCCATCGAGGCCTACGGAATTCTCCTCGAGCGGGACCCCACGGTGCGCGATGCGCCGAAGTACCAGCGCGAGATCGCGCGGAGCTACGGACAGCTCGGGGACGAAGCGGCGACCATGGAGGCCCTGGGGACGCTGGCGGCGACCTATGGCCCCGGGGGCGTCTGGGCGAGCCAGCAGGGCAACCCGGAGCGCGTGGAGCGCGAGTGGCGCCGGGCCGAGGCGATGATCCGTCGCCAGGCGCTGAGCTGGCACGAGATCGGCCAGACCGAGAACCAGCGCCCGAAGCTCGCGCAGGCCGTCGCGCTCTACGGCGTGTACCTCGAGCACTTCGCGGACCGGGAGCCGGCCTACGAGATCGAGTTCTACCGGGCGGAGATCAACTTCCACCGCCTGGAGGCGTACGCCGAGGCCGGCGACTGCTACCTCGCCGCCGCGCAGCGAAACCCGGAAGGCGAGCTCACGAAAGACGCGCTCTACAACGCCATCGGCGCCTTCGAACGCGTGCGGGAAGCGCAGCTCGAAGGGTGCACCGGCGACGAGCCCGAAGACGCAGGCGGCGACGAAGGAGAAGTGGCCGAGGCGTCACCCGGGGATCCGTGCCGCGGCGAGACCTCCAACGACCGCAAGTTCGGCGAGGCCATCGCGCTCTACGTGGAGCTCTTCCCGGATGACCCGGATCTCCCGGAGATCCTCTTCCGCCAGGGGCGCCTCTACTACGATCGGGCCATCTACGACCCCGCGGTGCGCCTCTTCGGTCAGCTCCTCGAGCGCTTTCCCGAGAGCCCCTACGCCGCCCAGGCCGGCGAGCTCATTCTCGACAGCTTCAACCGCGCGGAGGACTACGGGAACATCGAGGCCTGGGCGCGGCGCTTGAAGGACGCGCCGGCCTTCTCGAGCCGGGAGAGCCAGGCGCGCCTCGACGGGCTGATCCTCCAGTCGATCTTCAAGGTGGGCGAGCAGCTCGCGGAGCGCGGAGCGCACGCCGAGGCCGCGGACGCCTACCTGCGCGCCGCCGAGGAGTTCCCCCGGGACGAGCGCGCCAAGCAGGCCTTCTACAACGCCGGTCTCGAGCGCCAGCGCGCCGGCGACCTGGCCGGAGCGGCGGCGGCCTACGACCGGCTCGTCGAGGACTACGCCGGCACGCGCGAGGGTGCGCTCGGCGCGCTGGCGGGCGCGCGCATGTACGAGTCCATCGCCCAGTTCGGCGACGCGGCGCGCTTCTACGAAGCCTACGGACGCCGCTTCCCGCGCGAGCCCGAGGCCGAGAGCTCGCTCTACAACGCGGTGCTGCTCCGCGTAACCAACGGCGACTACGACGCGGCCGTGGCCCTTGGCGAGATTTACCTCGAGCGGCACGCACGCGCCGAGGGCGCCGGCGACGTGGTCTTCTTCGTCGCCCGCGCCCACGAGGGCAACGAAGACTGGAACGACGCCGCGGAGACGTACGGCCGCTACGCCCAGCGCACGCGGAACCTCGACCGCAAGGTGGAGGCACTCACGCGCCTCGGGCAGGTGCGCCTTCGCGCCGGGGACGCGCGCAACGCGGACCGCGCCTGGGACGAGGCCGTGCGCATCGGTAAGCGCCGGCGGAACCGGCTCGACAGCGGGCTCTACTACGCGGCGCAGGCGCGGCATCTTCAGGGCGAACAGGTGCTCGCGCGCTACGAGGCCATCGCCATCGCCGGGGACTCCGCGGGGCTCCGGGAGCGGCTGCAGCGAAAGAGCGAGCTGCTCCGCGACGCCGCCGTCGTCTTCGCCGACGTGGTGACCTTCAACGTCGCCGAGTGGGTCACGGCGGCGCTCTATCAGATCGGCCACAGCTACGAGGTCTTCGCCGAAGCCATGCGCGCCTTCGAGGTCCCGCCGGAGCTCGGCGAGGCGGAGCAGCAGGCGTACCTCGACGCGCTCGCGACCTTCATCGTGCCCATGGAGGAGCGGGCCCTCGAAGCCTACGAGGGTGGCTACGCGAAGGCCCTCGAGCTTCGTATCTACAACCGCTGGACGGCGCTCCTTCGCGAGGGCCTGACGCGGCTCAACGACGTGCAGTACCCGCCGATCCGCGAGACCGGCGCCGCGCTCGTCGAGGAGATCCCGCTCCCGCTGCCCGCGCCGCTCTCCGGGCTTCAGCGCGACACGGAGGAGGAGGCGTCGCCATGATGGGCCTCGTCTGTGGCAGCGCCGAGGGCATCGGCTTCGGCGACGCCCCGGTCCGGCCCGAGGCGCCGCTGGGTCCCCGGCGACGGATCCCGCGCGCGTGGCTCCGCCTCGGCCTCGCCGCGGCGCTCACGACGGGGCTCGCCGCCGGCTGCGGAGGCTCGCAGCGGGAGACAACGCTGACCGCGCTTCCCCCGGCGGACCCGGCGGCCGTGCGCGAGTTCGTGTCTGTGCGTAGAGATGCCGGTATCCACACTTC
>JBCCAW010000584.1:0-3804 GCA_039814655.1 Myxococcota bacterium
GAGAGAGAGTGCGAGAGGAGCGATCACCGTAGCCGGTGCCTCCCCCCATAAACAAGGCAGGCGTGATCGTCCGCTGCATCCGCGGGGCAGGCCCGGCCCCGCCCCGAGGGCGGCCCGGAGATCGCGCAACAGCCGGCATTCGCTGGGCTTTCGTCCCTACTCGCCGAGCTCCTTCAGGAACACTTCGGCCTCGAGCAGCTTCGGGTCCTCACTCCGGGCTTTTCGGGCCCAGAGGAGCGCGCGCCGGGCTTCCCCTCGGGTATGCGCGATGCGGGCCTGCATGAGGAACGCCTCGGCCCGGCTCATGGGTCCCTCTTCCTTCGACAGGGTGACCGCGCGAAGGGCCATCAGCGCCACGTCGAGCTCCTGCAGATCGTAGGCGAGCACGGCAAGCTCGCTCGACACGAGGCCGTTGTTCTTGTCCGATTCGAGCGCCGCCGTGAGCCACTGCATCTCCAGCCGCGCGTCCCCGGCGGCCCGCGCGAGGCGCGCCATGCGGTGCTGCAGCTCACTGAGCTCCGGCGAGCGACGGCGCGAGTGGCGGCCTATGACCTGCTCGAGCACCTGCCCGGCCTCGGCGAAGTAGCCCGAGGCGATGTAGCCGTCGGCAAGCCGTAGCGTCGTGTCGTGGTCCTCGGGCTGGAGCGCGTGGGCGCCACGCAGGGCCGGGAGTGCCTCCTCGACCTCACCGACGCGCTCGCTCCAGATATGAGCCGCCTCCCGGAAGAGCTCGAAGGCGAGCTCCGGCGCCGCGACCGCGGCCTGCTGCTGCACGAGATGCGCGAGCTCGCGGTGCGCGCCGCTTCGCTCGTAGATCGGGCGCAGCCGGGCCGTGACCGCGACGGCCCCGGGCTGGGCGATGACCACGCGCTCGAGACCGGCGCGGGCGCGTTCCGGAGCGTCCATGGCCTCGCAGGCGTCCGCGAGAAGCAAGGCGGCCTCCACCTGCGGCGGCCCTTCGAGCACCGCCGTGAGGCGCTCGGAGGTGTCCGCGACGCCCTCCCAGTTCTCCGCCAGGAAGTCCGCGGAGCGCAGCTTCAGCAGCACCTCCACGTCGTCGGGATGCGCCATGACCCAGGCGTCCAAACACTCCCGCGCCGCCTCGGCCTGGTGCTGCTCACCGAGCACGTCCACGAGGCGGAGCAGCGCCGCCCGCTCGGCCGACGGATCTTGCCGGTCCCGGGCCTCGGCCTGCTGGTGGCGAAGGGCCGTCACCAGGTCCTCGGCCACGGCAGCGGGCGCCGTCGCGTAGGCCGCCTCCAGGTCACGCACGGCGTCGTCGGTGCGCCCGAGGCCGAGGCCGAGGCGCGCCCGCACGCCGAGCAGCGCCGTCCGCGTCTCCGCGTCGGCGTTCTCGTCCCCGTCGAGGGCCTCGAGCGCCGCGCCCACCTCCTCGGCGGCGCCGGCCGCGTCGCCGGCCTGCTCGAGCGTGCTGACCAGCTCCCGAAGAAGCGCCACGTGGGGGACCTTGGCGCGGACTTCGCGGAGCATCGCCGCCGCGCCCTCGGCATCCCCGAGCGCGTCCCGGCGCAGCGTCGCCGCCTCGCGCACGCGCGCGACGCCGGCGTCCTCCTCGCCCGCCGCGAGCAGCCGGCGGCCTTCCTGGAGAAGAAACGCCGCCAGCCCCGGCGCGTCGTCGTGCGTACGATGCCAGCGCTCCAGACCCGCGCGGAGCGCTTCGTCCTCCGGCATGGCCGCGTAGCCCAGCCGAAGCGCGCGCCCCATGCCGTCCACGTCGTCCAGCCGCTCCCAGGCCGCGTAGGCTTCCCGCGCGCGGGCCGCCGCGACCTCCCCTTCCGCACCGGCCACGAGGAGCTCGTGCACCTCGGCCCGCTCCCTCGGCTCCGCGTCCTCGCCGAGGAGGGCGAGGAGCGCCTCCGCAAGCGCGGCGTCGCCCGGGAGCCAGTCGAGACCGCGGCGAAGCACGTCCTTCGCCTCGTCGGGGCTCGACGGCGCGAGCCGGTGCGCGAGGCGAAGCGTGATGGCCCGGGTGCGCTCGTCGTTCTCGTCGCCTCGCGCGAGGTCCAGCTGCTGCTCGAGGAGGGCGACGAGCGCCTCTTCGTCGCCGCTCGACTCGTAGTGCGCGGCGAGCAGCGACGTCGCCTCCGGGTGCCCGGGCTCTTCGTCGAGCACCCCTTGGAGAAGCGTGGCCGCCTCGTCGCCGCGGCCCTCCGCGGGGAAGAGCGCGCGACCGAGGATCAGCCGGGCCGCGTTCCGGTCGTCCGCGTCCAGGAGCACGTCGACGAGGCCGGACACGAGACCGGCACCACGATCGAGATCGCCCTGGGCCACGTAGGCCCCGAGGAGCGGCTCCCAGGCGGACCGGTCCGTGGGATCTTGGCCGTGGAGGCCCTCGTAGATCGCGATGGCCGCACGAAGGTCGCCGCCCTCGGAGGCGAGCTCCGCGCGCTGGAGCTGGAGGCCCCGGCGCTCCCGCGGATCGTCCGTGGCTGCGGCGAGGCGCTCGAGCCAGGCCAGCGCCCCGGCCACGTCCCCGGCCGCTCGGCGGGCCGTCGC
Organism: Myxococcota bacterium; assembly: GCA_039814655.1. Lineage (GTDB taxonomy): Bacteria > Myxococcota_A > Polyangia > Polyangiales > Houyiibacteriaceae > CALCTH01. The sequence continues at coordinate 2,518 of JBCCAW010000584.1, forward strand.
CAGCGCCTGCAGCGCCCAGCGGGCCGCGCCCGGGCCCTCCTCGGAGGCCTCGGCGAGGTCGATGGCCCGCGCCGCGAGCGCCTCCGCGAGCTCCGGTTCGTCGAGCTGCCGCGCCTTGTCCGCGGCCTCCCGTATGTGGTCCGGCGTCGCCCCGGGCCCTTCGGCGCGGCGCCGAAGGAAGCGGAACAACACGGCGTCGTCACCGGCGCCGCGGGCCACCTCCTCGAAGAGCGCCAAGACCGCCGGCTCCGGGGCACGGGTGAGCGCGGCGTCGAGGACCTCCGCGAGGCGCGAGGGCTGCGGGTCCAGATCGAAAGCCCGGCGCCCGAAGACGGCTCCCTCGGCGGCGGTCTCCGGCTCCACCAGCGCAACCTCGGCGAGCTGGTAAAGCGCCGACGCACGTGAGGCCTCGCCCAGCTCCGGCGCCTCCGCGAGGAGCGCCAGCACCCGCCGCTGAAGCGCTCGGTCGTCGCGGGCGGCACCGATCCGCGCGAGGCCCTGCCAGGCGGCGAGAGGCCGCTCGGCGCCGGCCTCGGCTTGCGCGTAGAACTCCACGGCGGCGCTCGCATCGCCGCGCTCCTCGGCCACCTCGCCGAGGCACACGAGCAGCGTAGCCTGCGCCTCGGCGTCGCCGGCGTCGGCCCGGGCCTCCGCGAGGCCGCGCACCGTGGCCTCGAAGACGTCGAGCTGTCCGGTCATGCGGGCGCTCGCCAGAAAGGCCTCCTGAAGACCCCGGTCGCCGGGCGCCGCTTCGAGGGCTTCCCGCCGCCGAGCGAAGGCCTCGTCGGCCAGCCCGAGGCCGCCGACGAGCACGTCGGCGAGCGCCCCGAGCACGCGGGCCCGGGACTCGGGAGTGGGGGCGACCTGCGCCCGACGCTCGAGACCCTGCCGCGCGACCTCGGCGTCGTCGCGCTCGAGCAGCGCGTCCTTGAAGCGGAGCGCCTCGGCGTCCGAGTGGGCCGCGGCTTCGAGGGCCGAAGCGAGGAGCTCTTCCGCCGGCTCGGCCTCGCCGCGCGCCCGGGCGATGGTGTGGAGCTCGTAGAGGACCTCGCCGGTGCCCACGTCGAGCCGTGGGGGGGGGGGGGGGGGGCCGCGCCCCCGCCCCACGGTGGGGCCGGGGGGGGGGGAGGGCCGGGGGGGGGGGGCGGCGGGCCCCCCCCCCCCCCCCCCACCCCCCCCCGCGCCCCCACCCCCGAACATAGAAACAGAGGCGAACACCCCCCCACCCCCCCCCCACACACCAACAGCCCACCAACAACACGAAAGACTAGCAAACCACAAAAAAAC
>JBCCAW010000467.1:0-4884 GCA_039814655.1 Myxococcota bacterium
CGCGGCCGTGCCGGGCTCCGGCGCTCCGGCCCTCGACCCGGAGTCACCGGTGCTGGCCGGCGTTCGCTGGCGGACGCCGCCGGCCTTCACCTTCCGGCGGCCCTCCATGCCCATGCGCGCCGCCGAGTACGTCATCGCCGGCGACGCCGGCGAGGCGCTCATGACCGTCTTCCACTTTCCCGGCATGGGCGGGAGCGTCGACGACAACGTGGGCCGGTGGGTGGGCCAGTTCACCGTAGCCGGCACCGAAGAACCCGAACTCTACCGCGCGACCCGGGAGGCCGAGGGCCTCGAGGTGCACCTCGTGGACGTTCGCGGCACCTACGTGAACTCCATGACCCAGACGCCGCCGACGCCGGACACGCGCCTCCTCGGGGCCATCGTCCAGGGCCCGCAGGGGCCCGTCTTCTTCAAGCTCGTGGGGCCCGCCGCGACCGTCGAGGCCGCCAAGGCTGCCTTCGAAGCCTTCACCGCGAGCCTCGGCCCGGCGGCCTGAAGCGCCGCCGTCGCGCTCAGCTCGCGGTCAAACCGCCGTCGATGGTGAGCACCGTGCCCGTCATCCAGCGGGACGTGAGGAGCTGGAGCACGGCCCGCGCGACGTCCTCCGGGAGACCGAGGCCGAGCGGGTGAAGGGCGCGAAGGCCCGCGAGCTGCGCCTCGATGCGTGCTGCGCGCGCCGGTCCCGTGGGCTCCGCTTCGCCCGGGGCGAGGCGGAGCTGGCGCACCATGGCCGTGTCCACGACGCCCGGCGCGACGGCGTTCACCCGGATCGACGGGGCCAGCTCCGCGGCGAGCACCTTGGTGGCCGCCTCGAGCGCTGCTTTGCTCATGGCGTAGCCAAGCGTTCCCGGAGCCGGGCGCTGCGCGAGCGTGCTCGACACGAGCACCGCGCTGCCCCCGCTCTCGGCGAGCGCCGGCCCCGCCGCCTGGACCAGGAGCGCCGGCGCCATGGCGTTCACGCGGTAGACCGCCGCGAGGTCTTCCTCGGCCAACGCGCCCACCGCCGCGTGCCGGGCGATACCCGCCGCGCACACGACCGCGTCGAGGCCACCGAGCGAGGCCTCCGCCGCGGCGACGAGCTCCTGAGCCACACCCGGCGCCCCGAGGTCGGCCACGAAGCGCCGAACCTTCGGGAAGCCCTGCTGCGCCTCGCGCAGGGCAGCCTCGCGACGCCCGGACGCGAGCACCGTGGCCCCCTCCTCCGCGAGCGCACGGACGATGGCGCGACCCATGCCTCCGCTCGCGCCGGTGACCAGGACGCGCTTGGGGAAGGCGCCCGCGCTCACCCGGCCACCGCCCAGGGCGGCTCCGGCGGCACGTCCGCCGGCTCGCCTTCGACCTCGATCTCGTCCTCGGGGATGAAGGGAGGCGTGTCCACGCAGAGGATCGACTGCCAGCGCGGGGTCGGATTGTCGTAGCGGTGCGCGGCCTCCCGGGGCCAGCGGTGCACGGTCCCCGGCGGGCACTTCCGATTCTGGCAGAGGAGCCCCTTGGTGAGCACCATCTCGCTCTCGCGCATCTGCCGGTGCACGTGCAGCGGGATGCCCGCGCCCGGCGCGACGTTGAGGCGGTAGATGCCCGCAGCCTTGGTCTCGTGCACGACGTCCACGGTGCCCCAGGCCTTGGTTTCCTGCGCGAGCGTGACCTCGTCCGCCAGCCGGTGGATCTCGAGGCTGGGCTGGGCGAAGCCCCGGAGCGCGCCGGGCTTCGTGAGGCGCAATGTGCAGGCCGCGAGGGACGCGCGCTTCTCGCCGGGCGCTGGCGGCGCGAGCAGCGTACGCGTGATGGCGTGGGCCGCGGTCTCCAGCAGCCGGAACCGACAGCTCCGCAGCAGAAAGACGATCTTCGCGGCGGCGAAGGCGTAGTCCACGGTCAGGCCCACGCGCTCGCCGAGCGCCGCCGCCCGCGTATCGAGCTCCATGGCCAGGTCGATGCGGAGCGGTTGCGAGGCATGGCGCTCGTGCGGATACACGCCGACCACGCAGTCCACCTCGAGCCCCTCGATGCGGACGACGTCCGCGCGCGCGTCGCTCATGAGAGAGGTCGTGCGGCGGAAGCCGCCGCCGCGCAAACGCCCGGCGAGCTAAGACGGGTGCACGCCGCGGAGCGCTTCGAGGGCCGGCGAGTTCGAGTCGTCATCGCGGACGCGAGGCGCTAGTCCTCTTCCATGGCACCGCCCGACGGCCACGGCACCGATTCCCGGGAGCGACCGGATTCCGCGCTTGCGACGAGCGTCTTCCGGGACGTTCCGCGCACCGGCGTGATCTATGTCTCCGAACAGGCCCGAGCCCGCGGCTTCGCCATGGACCGCCGCTTCGACGGCACGAAGGGGTGGTGCAACCTCGGCCAGGGCCAACCGGACACGGACCCCCTCGAAGGCGCGCCGCCGCGGCTCACCTCCATCCCCGTGCTCGACGCGGACCTCGACTACGCTCCCGTGGCCGGCCTCTGGGATCTTCGCGAGGCCGTGGCGGGCCTCTACAACCAGCTCTTCCGCCGCGGCATGCCCTCTCAGTACTCGGCGGAGAACGTAGCCATCGCCGGCGGCGGACGCATCGCCTGCATGCGCGCCTGTGCCGCCGTGGGCGCCGTGAACCTCGGCCATTTCTTGCCCGACTACACGGCCTACGAGGAGCTCCTCGACGTCTTCCGGCGCTTCCAGCCCATTCCTATCCTGCTGGACCCGGAGGACGGCTATGCCTTCTCCACGTCGGCGCTACGCCGGGAAATCCTCGGCCGGGGCCTCGGCGCCATCCTCATGAGCAACCCCTGCAACCCCACGGGCAAGGCCGTGCGTGGGGACGAGCTCGCCGCTTTTGTGAGCGCCGCCCGGGGCCTGGGCTGCGCGCTCATCATGGACGAGTTCTACTCGCACTACATCTGGGCCGGCGACGACCCCATCGTGAGCGCGGCGCGCTACGTCGAGGACGTCGACCACGACCCAGTGGTGGTCATCGACGGGCTCACGAAGAACTGGCGCTACCCGGGCTTCCGCGTGAGCTGGACCCTCGGCCCCAAGCGCTTCGTCGAGAGCGTCGCCAGCGCCGGGAGCTTCCTCGACGGGGGCGGCTCCGCGCCCATGCAGCGCGCCGCCGTGGGGCTCCTCGAAGAGCACGACGTGCTGGCGGAGACGGCCGCGCTTCGCCGGAGCTTCGGCCAGAAGCGCGCCTTTCTCGTGAATCGCCTCCGGGACCTGGGCGTGCGCTTCGACCTCGAGCCGGAAGGCACCTTCTACGCCTGGGGCGACCTGCGCGGGTTGCCGCCGAGCCTCCGTCACGCCGACGACTTCTTCCAGGCGGCCCTCGACCGCGAGGTCATCACCGTGCCCGGTCACTTCTTCGACGTGAACCCGGGCAAGCGGCGCCTCGGGCGGCCGAGCCGCTTCCGGAACCACGTCCGCTTTAGCTTCGGCCCGTCCCTGCCGGTGCTCCGGGAGGCCTGCGACCGCCTCGAGGCGATGGTGAAGACCGCCCGCTGAGCGCGATCAGGCCGCGCTCTCGTTGGCCACGGGCAGCCCCCGTCCCAGACGAACGCCACCCCGCTCCTGCGCGACCAGGGCGTCCACCAGGGGACGGCAGCCACCGCATCCGGTGCCTGCGCCGCACGCGCGACCCACGGAGTCGACGTCGGAGGCACCGGCGCGGACCGCGGAGCGGACCGTGCGGCAGTGGACCTTCTTGCAGTGGCAAACGAGCATGGCGGAAACGAAGCGCGGCACGCCGCGGCGATGAAAAGTCTGGATCCCGGTTACTGAAAGTCAAATTCAATTTCGACAAGAGGTGGCGGTTCTGGAGGGGCCCTCGTGCGAAAACCCACGATGCGCCACTTATGCGACTTGTGTGCGCATGTCGCACATCATCTGACACGTGATGGCATCGACGCTCGCGACGGCCCCGAGGGCCCGGTCTCTTCCCGAGGGCGCGCGCGCCCCCCGGCCCTTCGTGAAGTGGGCCGGAGGCAAGGGACGGCTCCTTCCCCAGCTCACGCCCATGCTGCCCCCGGGCGTGCACCTGATGCGCCACGTGGAGCCCTTCGTCGGCGGCGGCGCCTTCTTCTTCGCCCGCCGGCCGGAGCGGGCCCTCCTGGCCGACGTGAACCCGGCGCTCATCCGGAGCTACGAGGCGATCCGCGACGACGTCGAGGGGGTCATCGGGGCCCTCGACGTGCTTGCCGCGGGGCATCGCGCCGGCGACGAGGAGCAGAGCAAGGCGCACTTCTACCGGCAGCGGGAGCGCTACAACACGGACGAAGAGGGCCGAACGGCCGCGCAGCATGCGGCGCTCTTCGTCTACCTCAACAAGACCTGCTTCAACGGGCTCCACCGGGTGAACCGCCGCGGCGCCTTCAACGTGCCCTTCGGGCGCTACGCGAACCCGACCATCTGTGACGCCCCGGCGCTCCGCGCCGCGAGCCGCGCGCTCGGCCAGGCCACGCTGAAGACCCAGCCCTTCGAGGCCCTCGTGGCCGCCGCTCGCCCCGGCGACTTCGTCTACTTCGATCCGCCCTACGAGCCCGTGAGCGAAACCGCGAGCTTCACGAGCTATGCGCGCCAGGGTTTTCAGCGCGCGGACCAGGCGGCGCTCCGAGACGTCTTCGCCGACCTCGACCGGCGCGGGTGCAAGCTCATGCTCTCCAACAGCGACGTGCCCTTCATCCGGGACCTCTACGCGCGCTGGCGCATCGACACCGTGGCCGCGGCACGGGCCATCAACTGCAACGCACGACGCCGCGGCAAGGTCTCGGAGGTCGTGGTCCGCAACTACTGAGGCGCGCTTCCCGAAGACGCGGCTTTCCTAGGGCGCCCGCCGTTGGTAGACCCTCGCCCATGCAGGGCGACGACGACGTCATCGAGCTCCTCAACGCCGTGCTCACCCACGAGCTCAC
>JBCCAW010000231.1:0-8639 GCA_039814655.1 Myxococcota bacterium
GGCATCATGGCATCCATCAAGATCACATCGGGCTGCACCCGCCCGGTCAGCTGAATGGCGCTGTGGCCTCGTGCGGGTAGTTGTGGGGGACGTAGGCCGTGAAGGCTACGGCGCCGAAGGGCAGCACCTTGTCCGTTCCCTTTACCTTGTACTCGCCGCCCTCGAACTCGATGTCGTCGGCGCTGGCCTCGAGCAGGTGCGCGGCGATCTTCCGGCCCTTCTCGATGACCTTGTCCGTCGCCTTCGAGATGGCCGAGCCGCCCACGGAGAGGCTGCGGCTTCCGTAGCTGCCCATGCCGAAGGGGATCTTCTCCGTGTCGCCGTGCTCGATGACGATGTTGTCCACCTCCATGCCGAGCTTTTCTGCCACGATCTGCGCGAAGGCCGTCTCGTGGCCCTGCCCATGCGAGTGCGTGCCGGTGAAGACCGTCACGGACCCCGTCGGATGCACGCGGATCGTCGCCGACTCGTAAAGACCCGCGCGCGCGCCGAGTGCGCCGGCGGCGGCGGAAGGCGCGAGACCGCAGGCCTCCACGTAGGTGGAGACGCCGATGCCGCGGAGCATGCCGCGCCCAGCGGCCTCGGCGCGCCGCCCCTCGAAGCCGGCGAAGTCGATGGCCTCCAGCGCCGTGTCGAGGCACGCCTCGAAGTCTCCGGTGTCGAACTGGAAGATGAGCGGCGTCTGGTAGGGGAACTCGTCCTTCTGGATCATGTTCTTGCGGCGGAGCTCGATGCGGTCGATGCCGAGCTCACTGGCCACCTTGTCGACCATCCGCTCGACCAGGTAGGTCGCCTCGGGCCGGCCTGCGCCCCGGTAGGCGTCGACGGGAACCGTGTGCGTGAAGATGCCCTTCACGTTCGCGTACACGGCCTTCATCTTGTAGATGCCGCACAGAAGAGGCGCGTAGAGATAGGTCGGCGTCGCCGTGGCGAAGGTCGAGAGATAGGCGCCGAGGTCCGCGTAGGTCTCCACGCGGAGAGCGAGCATGGTGCCGTCGTTCTTGACGGCCATCTGCGCCTTCGTGATATGGCCGCGACCGTGCGCGTCGCTCATGAACGCTTCGCTGCGGTCCGCGGTCCACTTGACGGGTACGCCTACCTTCTTCGAGGTCCAGGTGCAGACGACTTCCTCGGAGTACGGGTAGATCTTCGAGCCGAAGCCGCCGCCGACATCCGGCGCGATGACCCGCAACTTGTGCTCGGGAATCTGCATCACGAAGGCGCTGAGCAGGAGCCGAATCAGGTGCGGGTTCTGGGACGTGGTGTAGAGCGTGTAGCTCTCCGCGTTCGGGTCGTAGCTCGCAACGGCGGCCCGGGGCTCCATGGCGTTCGGGATCACCCGGTTGTTCGTGACATCGATCTCCACGATGCGGTCGGCCTCGGCGAAGGCGGCCTGCTGCGCCGCCTCGTCCCCGACCTCCCAGTCGAAGCTCGTGTTGCCCGCCGCTTCGCTCCATACCTGGGGCGCGTCGCTCTGGATCGCCTTCGCCAGCGTGCCGCTGGCGGGCTGCTCGTCGTAGTCCACCTCGACCAGGCTCGCCGCTTCCCGGGCGAGCTCCCGCGACGTCGCGATGACCACGGCCACGGGATCCCCGACGTGCCGCGCCACCTCCGGCGCGAGGGGAAGGTGCGGCGGCTCGACCTGGTCCGAGCCGTCCTTGCTCTTGACGAGCCAGCCACAGGGCAGGCCGCCGAGCTGGTCGGCGACCCAATCGGCGCCGGTGTACACGCCGAGCACGCCGGGGAGAGCCAGGGCCTCCTTCGCGTCGACGCCCCCGATGCGCGCGTGCGCGTGGGGCGAGCGGATGAAGTGCGCGTACGCCTGCTTGGGGAGGTTGATGTCGTCGGTGTAGCGGCCCTTGCCCGTGAGGAAGCGGCGGTCTTCCTTCCGCTTCACGCGCTTGCCGATGCCGGTGTTGCTCACTTTACAATCCTCACGTTGCGATACTCTTGGTGGTTGGTTGCAATCGTCCAACCCATTTGCATTCGGCCAATCATCTGCTTTCGACCCATCACTCGGCCGCGGCGGCGCCGCCGGCCTTCATCTTGTCTGCGCAGCTGAGCACGGCCTTCACGATGTTGTGGTAGCCCGTGCACCGGCAGATGTTGCCCTCGAGCCAGGCGCGCACTTCGTGTTCGCTCGGCGAGTCGTTTCGCTTGAGAAGGTCCACGGTGCTCATCACGACACCCGGAGTGCAGTAGCCACACTGTAGGCCATGCTCTTCGTGAAACGCCTGCTGCATCGGGTGAAGCTCACCGCTCTCGGCCAGCCCTTCGATGGTCGTCACCTTCGCGCCTTCGAGCTCGACCGCGAGCACGGAGCACGACTTCACGGATTGGCCATCGACGTGCACCACACAGGCGCCACATTGGCTCGTATCGCAGCCGACGTGCGTGCCCGTCAGATCGAGCTTCTCCCGCAGTAGCTGCACGAGTAGCGTGTTGGGCTCGATCTCGGCTTCGACCGGAGCTCCGTTTACTTCCAGCGCGATTCGCGTCATTTCTCCTCCAAGAAGATCTCGTGCGCGGGGCGTCGAGGACGCAAGTACCCGCACGCAGCGCCGTGGCGACGTTGCTGATGCGTGGCACGACCCCGGGCCACGCCGCGGGACGCGCCCGCGCGCCTGGACTATAGAGGCGCCTTCGTCGGCGGGTCCAGGGTCAATGCAGCGTGAGCGCGCTTGACGCGTTGGTGCGACGGAGAGTGGAGTGCGGCGGTGCCGCTGGGCCAAAGGACACCGGGAAGCGCGCCGTGAAGAGCGTCGCCGAGGCTCTCGCGGCCATTTTGGCGGACGCCGCGGCGCGCGGTGACACCGGGGCTTCGGGCGCCGCGCCGCCGCTGGGTTCGGAGCAGGTCACGCTCCACGAGGCGCCCGGCCGCGTGTTGGCCGAAGCGCTCGTGGCGCGGCGGAGTCAGCCCCCCTTCGACGTGTCCTCCATGGATGGCTACGCGGTGCGGAGCGCGGATGCCGCGGCTCCGGGGGCGCGGCTCCGGCTCCTCGGTGAGGCGCCCGCCGGCCACGCCTTCGACGGGGAGCTCACCCCCGGCACGTGCGTGCGCACCTTCACCGGCGGGCGCCTGCCGCCCGGTGCGGACGCCGTGCTCCTCCAGGAGGACGCCGAGCGCGTGGGCGAGATGGTGACCTTTCGGGAAGCGGCCACGCCAGGGCGCTTCCGGCGCCCGCGAGGTCTCGACTTCCGGGAGGGCGATTTGCTGCTCAGCCCGGGCCAGCGCCTCGGGCCTCGCCACGTCGCGCTGGCGGCCGCAGCCGGCTGGCCCTTCCTCGCCGTGGCGCGCCGCCCGCGCGTGGCGCTGCTGGCCAACGGCGACGAGCTCGTTCGCCCGGGGGAACCCCGCGGGCCGGAGCAGATCCTCGCCTCGAGCACCTACGGCCTGCGCGGCTACATCGAGGCCTGGGGAGGGGAGGCGCTCGACCTCGGCATCGCCGCAGACGACGTGGCCAGCCTGCAGGCCATGGCGCGTGGCGCGCGCGGGGCGGACCTGCTCGTGACCCTGGGTGGGGCGAGCGTCGGCGACTACGACCTCGTACAGCGTGCGCTCGCGGATCTCGGCGCCGGCTCCCTCGAGCTCGGCTTCTGGAAGGTGGCCGTTCGGCCGGGCAAGCCGCTGATCTGGGGACGGCTCGGGGAGGCGCGCTTTCTCGGACTGCCGGGCAACCCGGTCAGCGCGCTCGTGGGCGCGTGTCTCTTTCTCCGTCCTCTCCTCGCCGTGCTCATGGGCGCGCCGGCGCCGCCGCCTCCGCTGCGCCGCGCGCGCCTCGGCCGGGACCTGCCCGCGAACGACCGGCGCCAGGACTACCTGCGCAGCACGGTCACCGCAGAGGGCGCGGAGCTCATCGCGACGCCCTTCCCGGTGCAAGACAGCTCCATGTTGGCCACGCTCGCCCGGGCCGATGGGCTCGTCGTTCGTTCACCGCACGCCCCGGCGGCGCGAAACGGCGACCCCGTCGACGTTCTCCTGCTGGACCCGCCTTGAACCCGCGCCGGGTCACTCGTGACCGAGGCGCGTGCGCATGACCTGGAGCGCCGCGTCGCTCTCGTCGACGAGCACGTAGCCCCGGCCGTTCCGCGCGGCCGCGTCAGCGGTCGTTCCGCTCCCGCCGAAGGGGTCGAGCACGACGTCGCCGGGCTCGCTATGGACGCGCACGATGCGCTCCAGCACGCCCAGCGGCTTCTGCGTCGGGTAGCCCGTGCGCTCGCCGCCGCGCGTGGGCACGATGGTATGCCACCAGACGTCCGTGGGCGTCTTGCCCCGGGCGGCCTTCTCGGCCGTGACCAGACCCGGGGCCATGTAGGGAATGCGGTCCATCGCGTCGTAGTCGAAGACGTAGCGGCCGGGGTCCCGTGCGTACCAGAGGATCACGTCGTGTTTGCGTGGCCAGCGCTTCTTGGATCGGCCGCCGTAGTCGTAGGCCCACACGATCTCGTTCATGAAGCATTGCCGCCCGAGGTGAGCGTCGAGCGCGACCTTCACGTAGTGGCTCTCCCGTGGGTCCAGATGAACGAAGAGGCTGCCGTCGGCGGTCATGCACGCCAGGACGGCCTCCACCCGGGCCAGGAGCCAGGGCAGGTAGTCCTCGGCCCGAGCGTCCGCATAGCGCGGTCCCTCCCCGCGCTTCACGCGGTAGCGCCGCCCGCCGAAGCCCGGGCGGCCCGACGCATCCACCGTGACCTCGCTGCGGCCGCCGCTCTGCGTTCGCCCGGTGTTGAAGGGCGGGTCGAGGTAGGCGAGGCGGGCGAAGCCCCGGGGAAGCGTGGCCAGGACCTCCAAGCAGTCGCCGGCGAGGATCAGGGCCGTGTTCGCCCCGTCGATCACCGCTGCCCGAAGTCGACGCGGGCGATCCACCAGCCGTCGCCGGCCCGGGGCGAGGCCTCCCGGCGTGACACGCCGGCGCGCTCCGCGTAGGCGCGCACGCGCTGCCAGTAGGCGTTCTCGATGGCCAGGCGCTGGGCGGCGTCGTCGGGAAGCCGAACCACGATCTCCGCGACCGGCGGCAGCAGCGTCGAGGCCCCGGCGTCTGGCGGATCGAGCACCCGCACCTCGAGGGCCCCGGTGAAGTAGAGTCGGTAGACGAACTCCCGGGACTCCGCACTCGTCATGCCCGCGAGCCGCGCGCCGGTCGTTTCGAAGAAGTAGCTGCGGGCCTCCGGCGTGCTGCTCCGAAAGAGCTGGAGCTCCGCGGGCTTTGCGTCGTCGAGGCGCGTGCGGATCGCGTCGAGGTCCGGAGCGAAGAGGCTCTTGGCGACCCAAAGGCCTCCAACGAGCACGACCAGCGCCGCCGCGACCAGTGCCAGTACCTGGCGCAGCGCGGGCCCCTTCGGCTCGGCGGCCTCCGGGAGCGGCGGCGCCATGGCCGGTGGACCGGGCGCCGGGACCGAGGGACGGCTATCCGGGCGGCGTGCGGGCGCCGGGGGCGTGTCCAAGTCGAGCTCGAGGGGCGGCGCGGACATCGCGCCGTCGAGGTCGTCGAGCCCGTCGCTGCCGAAGGTCATTTCGCCGAGCGACGCCTCGCCGCCGCCGCCGTAGTCCGGGAAGCCGGATGGCATCGCGGCGTCGGGCTGGCGGGTCGTGTCTCCGCTTCGTGACGTCGCGCGTTCTTCGGGCGGTCCGAAGCTTCGGCGCGCGACACCGCTGGGCGGATGCTCTTGCTCCGGTTCGTCGAGGCCGGGCAGCTCGGACGCGAGAGACGACTCATCGAGGGCCGTCATGCCCTGCCGCGCCGCGTCCTCGGCGGGGGCCGGGACCGGTCCGAAGGAGGGGCGGGCCGCGCTCGCGTCGATGTCGAGGCCACCGCTTACGTCGATGGGCGGCGGCGGCATGGTGGGAGCGGGCAGCTCCGTCGACGGGCCCGGGGCCGGCGGAGCCGTGGTCGGGAGCGGCCCGGAGCGCACGCTGACCGCGGCCAAGGGGGCGAGCGCGGGCGCCTCGAGCGAGACCGGCGGCGTCTCCTCCGACTCGGAGGCGTGGCTCCGTACTTCGACCAGGGCGCCGATGGTGTCGAGGGCGCGCAGGAAGACCGGGATGCGCGCGCGATCGACACCGCGCTTCACGATGCAGGGCGCGCCGCTCACGATGGCCTGCGCGACGTCTCCGTCGACGCCGAAGATGCGCTGGAGTCCCGCCTCCGCCGTCTCCCCCTCGACGGGGCGGAACTTGGTCACCCAGAGATCGACGCGATCCACAACATCCCCGCGACTTTCACTACCATGCAGCGCTGGAGCCCCCGTCCGAAGCCCCGCACAACGCAGGAGACTACGGCGCCTCCGAGGGCTCAAGTACCACCTCGAACGCGGCGGGCCAATACTTACCAGTTAGTAAGTAACTCTCGCGCTCGGGAAGCCAGGCGATCCCGTTGATCACGTCGGTCCCGTAGCGTTCCCGCCCGCGGAGAAGGCCGCGCGCATCGATGCGCGCCGTGACCCGGCCGCTCGCCGGGTCGATGCGCACCAGGAACTCCCGCTGCCACACGTTCGCGAGCACGAAGGTCTCGTCTCCGTGCGTCACGCACTCGAGCTCGTTCAGGTTCCGCACGGGCCGACCGTCGTCGGTTACGAGCACGTGTCCCTGCTCCTCGAAGGTCTCCGGGTCCCGGAAGGTGAGCGTCGCCGAACCGTCGCTCATGACCAGCCGGCGCCCATCGAAGCAGAGCCCCCAGCCTTCGCCGGCGTACTCGTGCTCCGTCAGGCGTTCGAAGCCCGCGTCCGTTTCGCGCCAGACGAAGGCGCGTCCGCTCCTCCAGCTCAGCTGCACGAAGCGTTCGCCAACGCGGGCGAGCCCTTCCGCGAAAACGGCGTCGTCGAGGTCGGTCCGAAGCTCGACGTCCCCGGTCATGAGGTCGACGCGACGCAGGGAGGACTGGCCGTACTGGCCCGTGCTCTCGTAGAGCTTCCCCGCGTGCCAGAGCAGCCCCTGCGTGAAGGCGTCGCGCGCGTGCGGAAGTCGGCGTACGACGCGCACGCGGAGCTGCTCGGGACCCGCGGAAGCGGCGCGGTCCGGCGCCGGCTGCGGCGGCAGCTCGACGGCTTCGACGGTCTCCTGGGCTTCCCCTGCGCCTCGCGCCCAGAGCGCTAGGGCCACCAGCGCGACGAGCCCGGCCGCCAGCAGCAGCCGCGCCGCACTCAGCGTGGGGCCGGGGTTGTCGTCGCTCACGGCCCGAACCATACCGGGCCGCTCCGCGAAGGAAAGGCGCGCAGCCTGCGCCTCGCCCGGAAAGAAAGTCGCCGGGGCCCGGCGTTCGTACTATGCCCGGTCGCGTTCGTATGGTCCCTCTCGCCCCCGTCGATGCTCTCGTGCTCCGGCCGCGTCTTCAGGACCCGGCGGAGTGCTTGCGTCCCACGCGGGCGGAGGTGGACCTCGGCGCGGTGGCCGCGAACTTCGCCGTGGTGGCGCAGGCGGCGGCGCCGGCGCGGGTGGTCGCCATCGTCAAGGCTGACGGCTACGGCCACGGGGTCGTTCCCGTCGCCCGGCGGCTCGAGGAAGCCGGGGGCGAGGCGCTTCATGGCTTCGGCGTGGCGCTGGCCGAGGAGGCCCTCGAGCTGCGCGAAGCCGGTATCCGGCGCGCCATCCTCGTGCTGAACGGCGCCTACGGCGGCGCTTACGCGGACGTGCTCGCCGCGGGGCTGACGCCGGTCGTCTATGACCGCGGCCACCTCGAGGGCTTCGCCCGGGCCGCGCGCGGGCGGCCCTTTGCCGTGCACCTGAAAGTCGACACGGGCATGAGCCGGCTGGGCGTTCCCCTCGCGGAGCTGGACGGCTTTTTGACGGCGCTCGACCGTACCCCGGGAGCGCGCGTCGAAGGCCTGATGACGCACCTGATGGCGGCGGACTCGGACGACGCCTTGACCGCCGAGCAGCTCCAGCGTTTCACCCGCGCGCAGCACGCGCTTAGGGCTCACGGGCACCGGCCACGCCTGCTCCACGCCGCCAACAGCGCGGCGACCTTTCGGCACCCGAGCGCGCGCTACGACCTGGTGCGGCCGGGCATCGCGCTCTTCGGCCACGCCGGGTCCGACGACGTCAGTGCGCCGCTTCGGCCGGCGCTCCGGCTTCGGAGCGAAGTCCTGGCGCTTCGCGACCTCCGGCCCGGCGACCGCGTGGGCTACGATGGGACCTTCACGGCGTCGCGGCCCACGCGGCTGGCGACGCTCCCTATCGGCTACGGCGACGGTCTGCTCCGGGCGGCGTCGAACCGCGGGTTCGTGCTCGTGCGGGGCCGGCGCTGCCCGCTGGTCGGCCGCGTCTCCATGGACCTGAGCACCGTGGACGTCACGGACGTGCCCGGCGTCGCCGTCGGAGACGAAGCGTGCTTCCTCGGCACGCAGGAAGGCCCGGACGGGGTCCGGGGGGCCATCGACATGGTCGAGCTGGCCGAGGCGAGCGGGACGGCTCCCTACGAAGTGCTCTGCGCCATCAGCCGCCGCGTGCCGCGGTTCTACCGCTGACGCTCCGGCCACGTCGTCCCTGAACGGCGACGAGCTTCCTTCACGTTTGGAAGCAGATATGCGAGCCTGCTCGCGGGTGCCGGGATGCGGCTTGGGGGTCGGCACCCGGCACGTGTGCCGTCTCGGTGAATTATTTCACCGAGGCTGCTATGGTGCGCCGCGCGGGACTGCTACCC
>JBCCAW010000687.1:0-2908 GCA_039814655.1 Myxococcota bacterium
CTACGGCGACGTGTGGATCGACGGACGCTTCGCCGGAGAGTCACCGGTCGTGCGAAGGCTACCCGCCGGCGAGCATGAGGTGGCCGCGGCCGCCGGCGCCGCCCCGCGGCGCGTCCAGATCCGCCCCGGGGAGACGACGCAGGTCGTGCTCCGCACGCGCTGAGGGGCCCCCAGAGCCGGAGCGTCGCTCACTCCTCGGCGTCGGGGCTCGCGTCGCCCAGCACGTTGGAGCGCTGGTCCTCGAGAATCCCGAGCCCAATGGTCATGGCCCGGCGCGCGCGCTCGAGAAGCGCGTCGTCGGTCTGAATCTTCGACACGGCGCGTTCGAGGCGCGTGCTCAAGTCGGCGCCCTGGGTCTCGAGGGAGGCCACCTGCCCCTCGAGCTCCGCCTTCGCAGAGGCAAGCTCATCGCGGGCCGCGGTCGCCTCGGCGAGGCGCCCTTCCGTGTCGGCGAGCTTCCGGCCCAGCACGGCGAGCTCTCCCTGGTGCGTCTTGGCCAGGGCCGCAGCTGCCGCCTCGAGCTCCTCGCGGAGCGTCCCGAGCGCGCTGGCTTCCTGGGCGTCGCGCTCGGAGCCGAAGGCCGCCAGCGCAGCGACCTGCGCCTGCTCGGCGCTCTCGTGCTGCTGCGCGAGCTCCGCCGCGTGCGTCCCTCGCATCGCCTCGAGCGCCGCTTCCTGCTCCGCCACAGCCCCGGCGAGCGCCTCCTGCTTCCCCCGCTCTGCGGCCTCGAGGGCGGCGGCGTGCTCTTCGCGAAGCGCCGCCAGCGCCGCGTCCTTCACGGCCTCCGCGTCCTCCATGGCGGCCGCGTGCGCCGCCTTGAGCGAGGCTTCTCTCGAAAGGTGCTCTTCGTCGGCCTGCGCCTTTGCCGTCGCGTGCTCGGCGGCCAGCGCTTGCAAGGACTCGTCCCGTGCCTGCGCCGCGGCCGCGAGGGCCACCGCGTGGGCCGCTTCGAGGGCGCTCCGCTCTTCCCCGGCGGCCTTCCTTTGCGCATCCGCATGCGACTCGAGCTCGGCGATCTTGGCCTCGCTCTGCTCGAAGCGGCGCGTCAGCTCTTCCTCGCGCGTGCCCGCGGCTTCGAGGTCCGCCTGCAGCGCCGCGATGCGCTCCCGCGCCCCCCCGAGGTCCCGCTCCAGCTGGAGCGCCTTGTCGTCGACATCGGCCTTCAGGCGCTCGATGGCGATGCTGCTGTCCCGGAGCTCGATGAGCTCCTTGTCCCGCGCCGTCACCTCGTCGCGGAGATTGAGGATCTCCTTGTCCTTCCGGTTGAGCTTCTCGCGAAGGTCGAGGACCTCACGGCTCGAGAGGCCGCCGGTCTCCTCCGTGGCCTTGGCCCCGTCGGCCTCGAGCTCGACCACCTTCGCCTCGAAGGCCTCGGCCCGCGCCTGCCAGCGCTGGGCTTCGCCGGCGGCCTGCCGCGCTGCGTCCCGCTCCTCCTCGGCGATGGCGCGGGCCTCTTCGGCCGCAGCCGTGGCCTCCCGGGCGCTCTCGAGCTGCGCTTCGAGGTTCATCGCACGCTGCTGCGCCGCCGCGAGCTCCGCCGCATCGGCTCCGCCAGGGACCTGCGAGGCTCCGGCGGCCGCCACGGCCGCGAGCGCCGCCGGGGCCAGCGAGTCCGTGCTCGCGGCGGGCGGCACGCTGGCCAGGGTGACCGGTTCCTCCTGCGGCCTCGCCGGCATCGCGGCGGGTGCCGCCTCGGCCAGGGACGCCTCGCCGATGGCCTCGCCTTCTTCGATGACCAGGGCGTCGAAGGCATCGTCGGCAAAGGCCTCGATCTCCTCGTCCACGACCCCGCGATGCACCTCCGTGCTGTCCGTCTCCGTCGCGTCCGGTCCGGCCGGCCTATGAGGCTCCGGCACGTCGACGAAATGACGCACGCGCTCGAGCAGCTCCTCGAAGGCGATGGGCTTCCGGACGTATTCCTCGGCCCGCGTCCGGAGCTTTCGGTGCTGCTCGAAGATCTCCTCGGCGTTGGCGTCGCTCGAGAGGATGATCAGCGGGATCTCCTTGAGTTCCTCGTTCTTTTTGAGCTTCTTGCAGACCAAGAAGCCGTTCATGCTCGGGAGCTCGATGGAGAGCAGGATGAGGTCCGGCGGCACCGCGGCCGCGCGCTCGAGCCCCTCAGCCCCGTCCGCGACGAGTTCGAGGTCGACGCCACGGTCGGCGAACTCCTCCTCGAGCAAGTCCGAGAACGAGGGGTCGCTCTCAAAGGCAAGAATCCGGTGAGCCATGGTCCTCCGCGAAAGGCCTGCGGAGTCTATCAGGTCCTCGATCGTCGCCGCGAAGAAGCGCCGTTTCGGAGCGGGACACGTCGGCGCGGCGCGGCGGCGCGGCCGCGGCGGCGCGTCAGTGCGACACGCGGGCGCTCGCCGCGAGCTGCAGAAGCTCCTCGCGCTCCAGGTCTCCCGTGAAGGCGTAGGTCAACCCAGCTTCCCGCCGCACGGGAACCGCGTAGCCCCGCACGTCACGGTAGGTCAGCGAATCGCCCTGCACGTCCCCGTCCGCACCCGCGGCGTCGCCGACCAGCGCGTCGGTCACGACCACGGTCATGCGCCGGCCACGGTAGTCGTAGTAGAGCGCCGCCGCGCGTCGCTCGCGCACGTTCGAGAGCCGCGCGCCCACGAGGCGCACGTCGCGACCGTCGAAGACCGCCGGTCGCACGGGAAAGGCCACCTTGTCGCGGAAGTACCGCGCCACGCGGCGCAGCGGTGGCTCCGGCGGTCCCGCGCTTCGGACCGCGACGTTCACGCGCTCTTCGACGCGAACGTCGGCCGGAAGCTCCGCCGAGTGCAGCGCGACCACGTCGTCCAGCATGGAGGCGCCGTTCACCTGCGTACGCGCCGTCGGGTCGTCCGGCGGCGCCCCGAGACTCATGCCTCCGAGCACGAGCAGGCTCGCGGCCGCCGCCGCC
>JBCCAW010000526.1:0-4237 GCA_039814655.1 Myxococcota bacterium
CGCCGCCGGACGACGAGCGCCTCGCCCAGCTTCGCTTCATGCCGCTCCGGGAGGGCCAGCTCCTGGCCGTGCTCGTAACCCGGGGCGGGGCCATCCAGAACCGCGTGGTGCGCATCGAAGAGGAGCTCCCGGCGCCGGCGCTGGAGCGCGTGAACAACATGCTCGGCGAGCTGGTCGAGGCCGACGCGCTCTCGCTCCGGGGCGTGCGCGACGCCTTGGCCGCCCGCATCGAGCACGAGCGGGGGACCGTGGCCGCCCTGCGTACGCAGGCCCGGGACATGGTGGACCGAACGGCCGAGGCAGCGCCGCAAGGTGGCGCCATCGTCATCGACCAGGGACGCCTCTTCGACCGGCCGGAATTTCTCGACGCGGCCAAGATCCGGCGCTACCTGCGCGCTTTCGACGATCGGGAACAGCTCCTGGCCCTCTTGGAGAATACGCTGGGCGCCGGTGGCGTCAGCGTGCTCATCGGAGCGGAGGTGAGCCTGGAGAGCGTCGACGACGTCAGCGTGATCAGCAGCCGCTACGAGCGCGACGAGCGCAGCATGGGCTCCGTCGGCGTCATCGGGCCCACGCGCATGGACTACGCGAAGGTCGTGCCCCTCGTCGGCTACACGGCGCAGGTGATGAGCGAGGTGCTGCGCATTCGCGACGGCGACGACCCGGCGCCGTAGGCGCGGGAAGCCGAGCGGAGGCTCCCGCGTGGCTACATGCTTGCTGGCCCGTGCCGTACAATCGTGCGTTGTCTCCGCGTTCCCCGCTGTTTAGACTCCGCGCCCCGTGACCGATGTGACCGACGACACCTCCGAGGCCGAGACCACCGAGCCCAGCGCGGAGCCCACGGAGCCCGTGGAGCCCGCCTCCGACGACGACGAGACGAGCGCGGAGGCCGCGGCCCCTCCGGCGGAGGGGGCCAGCGCCGAGGCGACGCCGGAGACCACCGCCGAGGCCACGGCCACGCCCGGCGGAGCCGAGACCGCCGAAGCTCCCGAGTCCGAGGGAGCCGCCGGCGGCGACGAGGTGCCGGACGAGGCGGAGCGGCTCCGGGCCGAGCGGGACAAGCTGAAGGAGCAGCTCCTGCGCACCGCCGCGGACTTCGACAACTTCCGCAAGCGCGCTCTCCGCGAGCTCGACGACGCACGCCGGCGGACGCGGGAAGACGCGCTCCGGGAGATTCTCCCGGTGATCGACAACCTAGAGCGAGCCGCCGCGGCCAGCGAGAACGCCACGGAGGTCAAAGCCGTCGCCGAGGGCGTGCAGATGGTGCTCAAGGGCTTCGAGGAGGTCGCCGGGCGCCTCGGGCTCGTGCGCGTGACCGCCATCGGCGAGAAGTTCGACCCGAACGTGCACGACGCGGTGCAGCAGATGGAGAGCGCGGACAAGGAGCCGGGTACCATCCTCGCCGAGGTCGTCCCCGGATATCAGCTCGGCGAACGCTTGCTCCGGCCGGCCATGGTGGTCGTCGCCAAGAAGCCGGCGGACGCCACGGAGCAACCGTGAGTCGCCAGACGCCTCCCCGCGGGAGGTCGCGGGGACTGCGCGCGCGGAGCGCGGCTTCGAGGGGAGCTGCCGCGCGCACGCCGCGCCACTGAGGAGGGGGAGCACGGGAATGGGGAAGGTCATCGGCATCGACCTGGGCACGACGAACTCGTGCGTTGCCTTCGTCGAGAACGGAGAGCCCACGGTAATTCCCAACGCCGAGGGGTCGCGCACCACGCCCTCCGTCGTCTCCTTCACCAAGGACGGGGAGCGCCGCGTGGGGTCCGTGGCCAAGCGCCAGGCCGTGACGAACCCGAAGGACACGGTCTACGCCGTCAAGCGGCTCATGGGCCTCGAGTTCGACAGCGAGGAGACCACGCGGCACGCGGGACTGGTGCCCTACCGGGTCATCCAGAACACGAACGGCGACGCCTGGGTGAACGCCGGTGGCAAGGACTTCAGCCCGCCGGAGATCAGCGCGATGATCCTCGAGGCCATGAAGGCCACGGCCGAGGCGTACCTCGGCGAGGACGTGACCGAAGCGGTCATTACCGTTCCGGCGTACTTCAACGACGCGCAACGCGCCGCGACGACCGCCGCGGGCAAGATCGCGGGCCTCGAGGTCAAGCGCATCATCAACGAGCCCACCGCGGCGGCGCTCGCCTACGGCTTCACGGAGAAGGAAGGCAAGCGCATCGCCGTTTACGACCTCGGCGGGGGCACCTTCGATATCTCCATCCTCGAGATCCAGGGCGGCGTGTTCAAGGTGCGCTCGACGAGCGGCGATACGCATCTCGGTGGCGAGGACATCGACAACACGCTCGTGGAGGAGCTCGCCAAACGCTTCGAGGAAGCGCACGGCATCGACCTTCGCGGCGACCGCATCGCGCTCCAACGCCTCAAGGAGCAGGCGGAGAAGGCGAAGCACGAGCTCTCGACCTCCCTCGAGACGGAGGTGAACCTTCCCTTCATCGCCGCGGACGAGTCCGGGCCCAAGCACCTCGAGACGACGGTGAAGCGGAGCGACCTGGAGATCCTCGTCGGCGGCCTCGTCGACCGGAGCCTGCTGCCCTGCAAGCAGGCCCTGGACGACGCCGGGCTCGAGGTGAAGGACATCGACGAGGTGCTCCTCGTGGGCGGCCAGACGCGCATGCCCCTCGTGCGCAAGCGCGTGACCGAGTTCTTCGAGCGCGAGCCACACCAGGGCGTGAACCCCGATGAGGTCGTGGCCATGGGCGCGGCGCTTCAGGGCGGCGCGCTGACCGGCGAGGTCGAGGAGGTGCTGCTCCTCGACGTCACGCCCCTGTCCCTGGGTGTCGAGACCGGTGGCGGTGTCTTTACGCCGCTCATCCCGCGCAACACGACCATCCCGACGCGGCGCGCGGAGGTGTTCACCACCAGCGTGGACAACCAGCCCTTCGTGCCCGTGCACGTGCTCCAGGGCGAGCGCGAGATGGCCGCGGACAACAAGACCCTCTCCCGCTTCGAGCTGGCGCCGCTGCCGCCGGCGCCGCGGGGCGTACCGGAGATCGAGGTCAGCTTCGACATCGACGCCAACGGCCTCGTCAATGTCACGGCGAAGGACCTCCGCACGGGCCGCGAGCAGTCCGTGCGCGTGGTGGCGTCGAGCGGGCTCTCGCCGCAGCAGATCGACGACATCATCGCGGAGTCCGAGCAGTACCGGGAGAGCGACGTGAAGCGGAAGGAGCTCGCCGAGCTCCGGAACAGCGCCGAAGCGCTCCTCTACACGAGCGCGAAGGCCGTCGAGGAGTACGCGGACCTGGTCCCGGCGGCGGTGCTCGACGAGGTGCGAGGCGACGTGGAGAGTCTCCAGGGGCTTCTCTCCGGCGGCGACGCCGTGGCCATTCGCGACGCGCTCCAGCGTCTGGAGCTCAGCGCCTACAAGATCGCGGACGCCATGTACGGCAGCTCGTCCATGGGCGGCGACGACGACGCCTGAGGCGCAAGGGGGACGCGCGGGTCAGCGCTTCCGTGCCGCGTCGAGGGCGTCTTGCGCGAGCTTCTTGGCGCGCTTCTCGGCATCGAGGGGAACGACCTCGGCCGGCGCTCCGGCCTTCCGGCGCGCCCGCTTCGCCTGGCGCTGGGGCTTCCCCGGCTTGGACGCCCGGCCGCGACGCATCCAGCGCTTGGGAAGCTCCCAGGCCAGCGCCCCGTCGAAGGGCTCCACGGGGATGAGGTTCAGCGCCGCGATGATGAGGTTCCAGCGCGTGAGCGCATGCAGGAGCTCGAAGGCGAAGGCGCTCGTGGAGGGACCCGCGGCGAGCACGTAGCCCTGCGCCAGCGCGTAGAGCCCGAGCTGCGCCAGGACGCCGCCCCAGCTGATGATGACCGCGTCCTCGTGCGAGCCCGGCGCGTGAATGCACACGCCGCCGAGGCCCGTCACGCGCATCTCGAGCACGGCGAGCCCCCGGCGCCAGACCAGCACCGCGTGCCCGAGCTCGTGGGCGATGAAGATCAGAAAAAAGCCGAGCCAAAACCCCGGCGCAAAACGAAACTCGCCGAGGATGAAGGCGGCGAGGGGCGCCGACCAGTGCACGCGCACCGGAACCTGCTTCACGCGGAAGAGGGTGAGGTAGCCGGTCTCGAGCATGCGCGGTCACCGTAGCGCGATTTTGGGCCCCGGGCGTTCGCGGCGCTGGTTCCGGCGGGCCCGGGAGGCTACATGTGCGCCTCATGGGTGCAGCTTCCACCCGGCCGCCCCAAGGGCGGGTCATCGTGCTCGCGGAAGACGACGCCG
>JBCCAW010000649.1:0-3188 GCA_039814655.1 Myxococcota bacterium
GGGGCGCCGGCGCACGGCCATGAGGAGCGCGCGGTAGGCCTTCTCGGCGCGGTCGAGCTGGCCAGCTTCCCGCGCCAGCCGGGCAAAGCGCTCGCGCATGCGCGGCTCCGTACGCGCCATGGACGTGGCCTCCTCGAGCTCGCGAAGCGCCGCCTCGACGTCGCCTTCGGCGCGGCGGATCAGGCCCAGCCGGTAGTGCACCTCGGCCCGCTCCGCCGAGCGCCGGCGCCCGAAGCCCTCGATGAGGCCCTCGAGCACCGCCCGCGCCTCCCCGTAGGCCTCGCGGGCGGCGAGGCCCTCGGCGAGCTGGAGGCTCAGCTCCTGCTCGCCCGGCGCGAGCTCGAGGCCGCGGCGCAGGACCGGGATCGCCCCCGCGCGGTCGTCCAGGGCCTCCCGGTGGAGCGCGGCGGCCTCTCGAACGAAGGCGAGGGCGAGGTCCGGCTCCGCGGCCCCGTTCGCCGCTTCACCGAGCAGCCGCGCGAGGGGAGCGTGGGCTTCGAGGCGACGGTAGAGGTCGAGGAGCCGGTCCCGCACGTCGACGCGCGTCGGGTCGTGTTCCCGGGCCGCCTCCAGCACCTCTTTGGCGCGCTCGGGTCGCTCGGCCGCCAGGAGCGCGTCCGCGAGCCGGAGGGCCAGCGCTGCGCGCTCCTCGGGCGCGGCGACGACGAGACGCCGCTCGAGCCAGCGCGCCGCCGCGGCTTCGTCTCCCGCCGCCTTCTGAAGCCGCGCGAGCGCGTCGAGCGCCGGGGCGTCGTCGGGACGGACCTCGACCACGCGCCGGTGGGCGTCGATGGCGCGGGCCGGGTCGTCGAGCTGCGTTTCTGCGAGGCGTGCGATGCGGCTCCAGAGCTCGCCCGCGGCCTCGCCCTCGACGGCCCGGGCCTCCTCGGCGAGGAGAGAGGCGAGTTCCTCGTGCCGCCGCTCCTCGATGAGCAGCGCTTCGAGGGCGCGCACGGACTCGCCGTGGCCGGGCTGCTCGCGCAGGTTGGCACGGAGCGCCTCTACGCGGCCCGTCTCGGCTTCGAGGCGCGTGACGAGATCGACGATCTCGAGGCGGAGACGGAGGCGCTCGTCGAGCTCCGTGGCGAGGCCCAGCTGCCGGTGGCGCAGGCCGAGTAGCTCGGCGTGGCGTCCGGCCTTCGCGAGCACCCCAGCCAGCGCGTCGAGGGCCACCGCATCGTCCGGGCGCTCGGCGAGCACCCGCTGAAAACACGCCGCCGCCGCGCGGTCATCGCCGAGGGCGAGGTATCGCGCTCCGGCGTCACGGCCCCGGGCGGCACGCAGCTTGGGCGGCCAGTCGAGCTGGGCCGCGTGTTCGAGGCGCGCCACGGCCTCTCGAGCCGCGGCCTCGTCGCCTTCCGCAGCGGCCGCGTCGAGAAGCTCGAGGAGCCGGTCCAAGGCCGCGCCGACCTGCGCCGCCGGCCGGCGCGTGCCCGTCGCTTCCGTACCGAGGCGCCACATGGACGCCGCTCGCTCGTAGAGCCGGGTGAGCGCGCGCCGAGCCAGCGCCGGGTCGTCGAGTACCTCGCCGACGGTCGTCACCTCTCCCGCCGGTGCCGGCAGCTCCGGCGCGACGAGCTCGGCGAGCTCGACGAGCGGGTCGAGGTTGCGCGGCATCTGGTCGGCGAGGCGCTCGAGCGTCGCCGCGAGGCCCCGCCGCGATCCCGCGGCCCGCTGCACCTGGGCGAGGCACGTCAGCAGCTCGACGGGGGCCTCCGGCGCCGCCGCCGCCGCCCGAAGGGCCCCCTCGGCGAGGGCCCACCCCTCCGTGGCCAGGCCGAGCCGGGCCACGCGCTCGGCGAGGTCCACGCGCCGCGGACGCTTGAGCAGCGCCGCCGCGGCCGCCTCGAGGCCCTTCGGGCGATCGCCGAGCTCCTCCTCGCGAATGGCCGCCTCGTCGGCGCGAAGGGACGCTTCCCGGCGATCGTCCTGGTCGCTGGCCTGGGCCGCGTCCCGGAACGCATCGGCGCAGAGTCCCCACTCGCCCGTCGCCTCCGCCAGCCGGCGCAGCTCGCGTTCGACGCGGAGGCTCGTCGGGTCGAGGGCGAAGGCCCGGCGGAGCGTATGCATGGCGGCCACGGGCGCGTGCGCCTGCGCCTCCTGGAGCGACGCCGCCTCCTCGAGCATGCGCACGCGCGTCTCGCGGTTCGGAGCGACCTGGATGCGCTGGTCGACGAGCGCGAGGAGCGGATCCCACTCGCCGGCCGCCAGGAACGCGCGGCAGAGCGCCTCGAGGGCTTCGGGGCGAACCTCGGCGTGGTCTGCGAGCGCCGCCGCGCCCCCGCGGGCCCCTTCGTGCGCCGGGTCGGCGTCGAGGGCGCGAGTGTAGGCCGCGAGCGCGTCGCCGAGCCGGCCCAAGGTCACGTAGGCCTCGCCCTGCTGGACCCGGACGGTCGCCAGGTGGGCCTCTTCGCGCCGCGCCGCGCGTTCGAGGAGCGCGGCCATGTCCTCGGGCTGCTCCCGGACGGCGTAGAGGCGCGCCAGGGCGTCCGTGACCTCCACGTCCTCTCCGTGATCTCGAGCGATGCCTTCCCAGGAAGCGAGCGCCGCCTCCGCATCGCCGAGCGCGGCCTCCTGCAGCCGCGCCACGCGGACGCGGTCGGCCCGGCGGAGGAGCGGCGAAGGCTGCCGGGCGGCGCGCTCGCTCAGGGCCTCGGCCAGGGCGTCGGCGCGCTCGTGTCGCTCGAGGAGCGCGATGCGCGCGGCCCGGGCCTCCTCGTCCTCCGGGTCGTCGGCGAGGCGCTGACCGAGGAGCGCGACGGCGTCGTCGACGCGCCCGAGGCCCTCGGCGATCTCGGCGGCCTCCCCGCGGACCGCGGCCCGCGCGTCCCCCTCCGGGGCCATGGCGGCCAGCCGCACGAGCGCGGCGAGGCGCTCCTCGGGACGCTCGCGCACGGCGTCCGCGAGGCGCCGCCCGGCCGCGCGGGCGAGGTCCGGGGGCACGTGCTCGCCGTCTCGGACGCGCATGAACTCCGCGAGCGCCGCGTCGGCCTGACCGGCCGCGAGCAGGCGGCCGGCGGCCTTCAGCCTCAGCGGCGCGGCCACGGCGGGCTCGGATCGCTCGGCGGCGGCCAGCAGGAGCTCGGTCCCCCGGGCCGCCGCGTCGGCCTCGTCCGCGAGGCTCGCGACGCGGGTCGCGAGCTCCACGTCCTGCGGCGTCAGCAGGAGCGCGTCGCCGAGATGCTCGA
>JBCCAW010000581.1:0-3809 GCA_039814655.1 Myxococcota bacterium
CCTGCCACTCCTCATCGCTCAGAACAGGCGTTGTTTCACCTTGGGTCGCGGCAAACTCCCTCGCCAGCGCTTCGCGATCTTCAGAGGCCGGGTGTGTAGAGAGATATTCAGGCAGTTTGATGGATGGCTCCAGATCACTCACATAAGCAAAGAAATCAGCCATCCCCTCGCTGCTGGTGCCGGAACGTTCGAGCATAGAGAGCGCATACGCGTCAGCAGCGACCTCGGCCTCGCGTGCCGCCAGCGTGGTGAGGCGCTGCCGGGCGAGGGCACCGAAGCGCTGCTCCGCCAGACCGCGGAAAAGCGCGAAGTGCCTCGCCTCCGCCGCCATGAGGCCGCCGTAGAGCGTGCGGAGCGCCTCGTCGCGGAGGCCCTCGGCCAGAAGCTTGAAGCGCTCGCAGCTCCGCGCCTCGATGAACGCCGACACCAGCAGCTTGTCGAGGAGCACCGGGCTCTCGCGGTGGTCTTGCCGCGCCACGCGCATCAGGCCTTTCACGTAGCCGTCGCCCTCGACGCGCCCGAGGCGCACGCCGCGGGCCTCGAGGTGGCCGTGGACCTCCTGAAAGTGCGCCGTCTCCTCGCGGGCGAGGCGGCTGAGCGGCGCGACGATCTCCGGCGCCTCTGCCCCGAAGCGTCCCACGAGAGCGAGCGCCGACTGCGCGGCCTTGAGCTCGCAATGCGCGTGGTCCTCGAGGAGACCGGGGAGGTCGTCCGCCACGGCGTCGAGCCAGGACGGGTCCGTAGGCTGAAGGAGGTGGAGCACCGGGTCACGCTAGTGGGAGGCGGGGAGGCGGGTCGCGGCGCGAGGCCTTTCGGTCCCCTTGCCACCTACCGGTCGCCAATGCCCATCGCACCTGCGGTGGCGAGTCCCAGAGAGCCGCGCTAGGGCGAGCGGACGCTAGAACGCACCCCTGAGGGGGTCAAGGGACGCGCCTCGCAGCGTCCACGCCTGGCGGCGTCCCGGCCCTTCGGCGTCCCCGCCCTTCGAACCATGGCCTCCGAAACGCCCGAAACCGAGACGGCTGAGGCGCTCCTCGTGCTGGCCCTCGACACGTCGTCGGTGGTGGGAAGCGTGGCCGTGCTGCGCGGTGGCGCGCTCCTCGCCGAGCGCGCCGCCCGCGTGCGGGCGCGCCACGGGGAGACGCTGCTTCCGCTCTGCCGCGGCGCCCTGGCCGACGCCGGCGCCTTGTTGGAGGAAGTGGGCCTGCTGGTGGTCGGGCTCGGGCCCGGCTCCTTCACCGGGACCCGCATCGGCCTCGCCACGGCGAAGGGCCTCGGCCTCGCCGGTGGCCCGCCGGTAGTCGGCGTGTCCTCGCTCGCCGCGCTCGCGGCGGCGGCGGCGCCGAACGAGGCCGCCGCCGGTGTCGTGGACGCGGGCCGGGGCGCGGTCTTCGCGGCGGCCTTCGAAGGCGACGGGACGGTGCGCCTGGCGCCCTTCGAGGCGACCCCCTCCGTCGCCGCGCGCCGGCTTCGGGACGCGGGGATCGTGCGCGCGGCGGGCAACGGCGCCCGGCTGGCGGGCTTCGACGTGAGCGCCGTGTTCGATGCGCCGCGCGCGGCGCTCCTGGCGCGCCGGGGCACCGCTCGCTACGCGGCCGCGGGTCCGGACTCCCTCGCCGCCCTCGAGCCGATCTACGTGCGGGACAGCGACGCCAAGCTCCCGGCCGAGCCGCTGCGCCTCGCATGAGCGTCGCGCTGACGCGCGTGCGCGTCCGTCAACGCACGTAGGCGTCGTGGGCCCAGCACCAGACCCAGCTCGGGTTCGGGTAGTGGACGACCACGGCGTGGCCCGTCTGCTCGTAGTGCTGGCGCGAGTGGCCCTCGCCCGACGAGCAACACACGACCTCGCCGCAGGTCGCGCATTTGTGCAGGTCGATCCACGAGGTCCCGGCCTCGAGGCATTTGCCGCATCCCGCGGGGGTGCGCGGCGGAACGTCGAAATTGGTTCCTTCGAGGTGTTCGTCGGTCACCAGGTCACCCGTCGTCGTTCGCGTCGTCCGGTGGCGCCAGGAGCTCGCGGTAGAGCCCCGCGTAGCGACGG
Source organism: Myxococcota bacterium (assembly GCA_039814655.1). Taxonomy (GTDB): domain Bacteria; phylum Myxococcota_A; class Polyangia; order Polyangiales; family Houyiibacteriaceae; genus CALCTH01. The sequence goes on from JBCCAW010000581.1 coordinate 2,042, forward strand.
GCCGTCCGGTCCCAGGTATGGTCGAGGCGCATCACCCGCCGGCGCAGCGCGTCGTAGCCCTCCGTGCGCAGCGCCGCGAGTCCCCGGCGCAGCCCGGCGAGCACCTCTTCGTCGCTCGGCCCGGCGGCCGGGTCCTCGAGGTGAATGGCGATGCCCGTCCCCGTCTCGAGCTTGGCGTCGCAGTCGACCATCAGGTCCGCGTTTGCTCCCGCGAGCACGGCCACGGGAATGGCGCCGTAGCGCTGCGCGACCATCACCCGGTGCCCCGCCGGTGCCGTGGCGCCGTCGTAGGCGAGGTCCGCGGCGGCCATCATCCGGTGCTGGAGTCCATCCTCGTCGCGCGTACGGAGCTGGAGCCGGTCCGGCCAGCGGTCCCAGAGGTCCTCGAAGGCGCCCACCAGCGCGCCGTCGTCGCCGTCGGACAGCAACACGGCGACCTGCACGTCGTTGCGGAGCAGCTCGGACGCGATGCGCGCGAGGCGCCCGAGGCCGTCCCCGTCACGGGCCGCACCCACGGCGGCGAGCAGAGGCACGTCGGAGCGCGGCGGCAGGTCGAGCTCGCGCTGGAGCGCCTCCTTGCACGTGGCCTTGCCCCGCAGGTCGACGGGGTCGAAGCGCGCCGCCAGCCGCGGGTCCGTGACCGGGTTCCAGCGCGAGGCGTCGATTCCGTCGAGCACGCCGACGCAGGCCTCGTCGCGCTCCGTGACGAGGCTTGCGATGGCGTCCTCGCCCTCGCGGAGCTCCTGCGTGCGTCGCGGCGAGCTCGCGGTGATGCGTCCGGCGTGGCGAAGGCCCGCGAGCAGCGGCACCGCTCCGTGCCCCTCGGCGGCGTCCTCGCCGAGGCCGAGCTCGGTGGCGGCGCCTCCGTCGAAGCGGAGCACGCCCTCCTCGTCGTCGAGGGTGAGCACCGTCGGCTCCGGGCGTTCCGCGGTCTTCATGGCGGCGACGACGGCGGCGCCGAGAGCGCCGTAGCCGTGCACGAGCGCGTAGCCCTCCGTGTCCTTCGCGAGGAACTGCACCGCGGCCGCCGAAAAGGCAGCGATGCGCCGGGCGACGTCCTCCGGCGCGCCTTCGTGGAGCGAGGCGGCCGGCTGGAAGAGCGTCTCGTGACCGAAGAAGACATGGTCGACGCCGCTCACGCTTCGGCCGGTCCAGAGCTCGATGGGGTGCTCGGCCCCCTGCCGGTCGGTCCAGCGGAGCTTGGTGAGCCGCCTTGCCAGGGACGACGCCTTGGGGTCGATGCCGGCCGTGAGCGGCGTCAGCACCGCCGCGGCGTGTTCGAGGCCCCGGAGCGCCTTGGGAAGGGACGCGGCCGCGCGAGCCGCCGGGCCTCGACCACCAAAGGCCTCGCTCGCGGCGGTGACGAAAAGAATGCGCATTCAGCGGGACCGTAGCAGGAAACCGCCCGCGCGCCGGGCCTTGCCCTGCCGGGCGTTTTCGGGCGCGTCCGGGCGGGGCGATGGGCGACGCTGGCGGCGGCTCAGACGACGCTGGCGAGCGCCGCGTCGAGCTCCGGGTGAGCGAAGACGAAGCCTGCGCGCTCGAGCGCGGCCGGGACGCAGCGCGCGCTCGCGAGGAGCGCCTCCTCGGCGAAGTCGGCGCCGAGGGCGAGCTTCAGGGCGAAGCCGGGCACGGGGAAGGGGGTCGGCCAACCCAGGGCTCGCCCGAGGGCCTTCGTGAAGTCCGCGTTCTGCGCCGGCGACGGCGCTACCGTGTTGAAGGGACCGGAGAAGGAGTGCGTCTCGAGGGCGAAGCGGAGCGCTCCCAC
>JBCCAW010000601.1:0-3649 GCA_039814655.1 Myxococcota bacterium
AGCGTGCCAGGCGAGGGCGAGCCAGCCCCCGGGATGCCAGGGATCCGCGCGCACGGCCCAGCGCGCCTCGGGCTCGGCGGCTTCCGCGGCCCGGGAGGCATCGACCCGCAGCTGCGGGAGCACGGCAGCGCCCGCGACCGTAGCCAGCGCCAGCGCCAGCGCCGCGCCGGGGGCGCCCGAGCGACGCGAGCGCAGGAGCGGCGCCGCGCCGAGGGCCGCAAAAGCGAGGGCCCCGCAGGCGGCCACGACGCCGCCCGGCGCCGCGACGAAGTCCGGGCCGATGGCACGCCAGCCGAGCCAAGCCCCGGCGAGACCGAAGAGCAGCGCCGCGACCTTGCGCTCCCGCGCGTGCGCGGCGTGGGCCGCCAGCAGGGCGAGCACGAGCAGCGCGAAGGCCGGCAACGCCAGCGCGAGGAGCGCCTCACTCACGGCCCGCCTCCCGGCACCGGGTGCAACTGAACCGGGTGCAACTGGGCGCTCACGGCTCGGAGAGCTCGACGAGGAGCGGCGCGTGGTCCGAGGCGCCTTTGCCGTGGCGCTCTTCCCGGTCGACGGCGGCGCCGATGACCCGCCGCGCCACCGCCTCCGTGGCGTAGACGTGGTCGATGCGCAGGCCCAGGTTCCGCTCGAAGCCGCGGGCGCGGTAGTCCCACCAGGTGTAGACGCCGCCGTCCGGATGAAAGGGGCGACAGACGTCCTCGAGGCCGAAGTCCGCCACATGCGTGAGCGCGTCGCGAATCTCCGGGTTCGCCAGCACCGTGCCCTCGAGGTTGTCTGGGTCGGCGACGTCGTCGGCGAAAGGGGCGACGTTGTAGTCGCCGAGGAGCGCGACCGGGTCCCCCGCGTCGAAGCGGCGGTCGAGGGCGGCCCGGAGACGCTTCATCCAGGCGAGCTTGTAGGCGTACTTGTCCGAGCCCATGGCGCCGCCGTTCGGAAAGTAGGCGCTGAGCACGTGGAGGCCCCGGACCGTGGCCCCGATGAGCCGCGCGTGGTCGTCCTCCACGTCGTCCCCAAGGCCGATGGTCACGGCCTCGAAGGCGTGCTCTTGCTTGGCGACGATGGCGACGCCGTTGTAGGTGCGCTGGCCGTGAAAGGCGGCGTGGTAGCCAGCGCCCTTCAGCTGCATGACCGGGAACTGCGCGTCCTCGACCTTGAGCTCCTGCAGGCAGACCACGTCCGGCTTCCAGCGCTCGAGGAAGGCGAGGAAGCGGGCCTCGCGGGCGCGGATGGAGTTCACGTTCCAGGTCGCGATGAGCACGGCGCGACCATGCGACGGATCGCGTCCCGGCGAAAGCGCCGCCGGCCCGGGTCCGGCGTACTACGCTGCGGCCCATGAGCGATCGTGAGGTCATCTCGACGCCGAAGGCCCCGGCGGCCATCGGCCCCTACAGCCAGGCGATCCGCGCCCGCGGCGTCCTCTACTGCTCCGGGCAGATCCCCCTGGACCCGGAGAGCGGGGCCCTCGTCGGTGGCGACGACGTGGCGGCGCAGACCCGGCAGGTCATGCAGAACCTCGGCGCGGTGCTCGAGGCCGGCGGAAGCGGCTGGACGCGCGTCGTGCGCTGCTCGATCTTTCTCGCCGACATGGACGACTTCCAGACCGTGAACGGCATCTACGCAGAGGCCTTCGAAGGCATGGATCCCCCGGCGCGTGCGACCGTCGCCGTGAAGACGCTCCCCAAGCACGTCCGCGTCGAAATCGACGCCATCGCGCTAACGGACGTCTAACGCGCGCTCGCTCAGCCGAAGATGTCGAGGTTGCCGAAGGTCTCGTCGCGGTCGGCGCCGACGCTCACGATGCCGATGGGGCAGCGGACGAGCTCGGCGATGCGGTCGAGGTAGCGGCGCGCGTTGTCCGGCAGCGCCTCCATGCTTCGGCAGGCCGAGAGGTCCTCGGTCCAGCCCGGGTGCGTTTCGTACACGGGCTCGACCTCCGCCATGGCGTCGAAGGGCGGCTCGTCGTGCACCTCGCCGCGGTAGCGGTAGCCCGTGCAGATGGCGAGCTCGCTCATGCCCGTCAGCACGTCGAGCTTGGTCAGCGCGATGCGGGTCATGCCGTTGACGCGCACGGCGAGGCGCAAGGCCGGCGCGTCGAGCCAGCCGCAGCGTCGCGGCCGGCCCGTGGTGGCGCCGAACTCGGCCCCGGCCTTGCGGATCGCCTCGCCCACGGGGCCCTCGAGCTCCGTCGGGAAGGGACCGCCGCCAACCCGCGTGGCGTAGGCCTTGGCGATGCCGATGACCTCGGTGACCGCCGTAGGGCCCACGCCCGCGCCGGTGCACGCGCCGCCGCTCGTGGCGTTGGAGCTCGTCACGAAGGGATAAGTGCCGTGGTCGATATCGAGCATGGTTCCCTGCGCTCCCTCGAGGAGCACCTTCTTGCCCGCCGCGAGCGCTTCGCCGGCGACGCGCGCGCCATCGCAGAGAAAGGGGCGCAGCCGCTCGCCGAAACCCCGGTAGGTGGCGGCCACCTCGGCGGCGCTCGGTAGCTCACCGCCGAGGCGAGCCGCCGTCGGCGCCCAGCACGCGAGGTTCTCGGCGATGCGCTGCTCGAGGTCGTCGCGGAGCAGATCGCCCATGCGCACGCCGCGCCGTCCCACCTTGTCTTCGTAGGCCGGGCCGATACCGCGCTTCGTGGTGCCGATCTTCGGGTCCGCGCTCTCGCGGAAGCCGTCGATGAGCTTGTGCTGGGGAAGCACCACGTGCGCGCGGTCGGCGACGTGCAGCCCGGCCGTGGCGATGCCGCGCTCCGTCAGCTCATCGATCTCCCGGAGCACGGTCTCCGGGTCGATCACCGTGCCTTGCCCGATGACGCAGGTCGTGCCCGCATGAAGGATGCCGCTCGGCACCAGGTGCAGCACGAGCTTGTCGCCGCCCTTTTCGATCAGAGACCTGGCCAGGTCCACCTTGTCCGGCTCAACGAGCGAGCCGCCGACCTGACCGCCCTGCGCGAGGCTGAACGTATATGCCATCGCCCCGCCGATGAGCACCTGGTCGCAGATGCCCAAGAGGTTGTCGATCACGTTGATCTTGTCCGAGACCTTCGCGCCGCCGAGGATCGCAACGAACGGCCGGGCGGGGCTTTCGAGCGTGTCGGCGAGGTACTTGATTTCCTTCTCGACCAGGAAGCCGACCACCGCGGGCTTGCCGGCTCCTTTCATCGCTTTGGGGACCGCGTACATCGAGGCTTGGGTGCGGTGACACGTGCCGAAGGCGTTGTTGCAGTAGACGTCGCCGAAGGACGCGAGCGCGGCGTTGTACGTTTCGTCGTCGCCCTTCTTTTCGCCGGCGTTGAAGCGGACGTTTTCGAGGCAGACCACTTCGCCGGCCGCGATCGCGTCGCAGAGCGCCTTGGCGGATTCCCCGGCCGTGTCGTCGGCCAGCTTCACGGGTTGGCCCAGCAGTTCGCCGAGCTTGTCCGCCGCGGGCTTGAGGCTGTACTTGGGGTCGGGCTCGCCCGAGGGCCGGCCGAGGTGCGACATGACGATGACGCTGCCGCCGGCGTCGAGGACGTGTTGGATCGTGGGCAACGCCATGCGGACCCGCCGGTCGTCGGTGACGCTGCCGTCGTCACCCAGGGGCACGTTGAAGTCGCAGCGCATCAGCACTTTTTTTCCGGACAGGTCGAGGTCAGCGATCGTTTTCTTGGCCA
>JBCCAW010000445.1:0-5096 GCA_039814655.1 Myxococcota bacterium
AGTAGTCGTAGAGCATCGGCGGGCGTTGAGCGCTCATCACCGTCGGCACGTCTTCTTCCCAATGCGCGCTCACCACGAGGAGCGCGTGCGGGCGCTCCGGCAGCGCGGTCGCCACCCCTCGCCAGTAGGCGCCGAGCGCCTCGACCTCGTCGGGGGGCGTCCCCACGTCCACGTAGGTGGTGGGTCCGCCTCCATGCGGAACGTAAAGCGTCGGCTGTCGCGCCGTCATCGACTCGTCTCCTTCCCTCGCATCGCTCGCGTCGGTCACTCCGCGAAGCGCCGCCCAGCTGGCCGCACCAGCCAACCCCGCGAGCGCACTCCTGCGGCCCAGCTTCTTTCGACCAACGTCATTCGAAGGCACGCGTGAGTGTGTGGCGCGGCCCGCTCGTGAGGCCAGGGGCCGGTGCGCACCGTTGCGTTGCGCTGGTGCTCCGGAACCCCGCGCACGGCGTCGCTGGTGCGCGTCCGGTGCCCCCTCGGAGACGCGGACGATGCAAGAACCCGCCACCACTCCATCGCCGGCCCAACGCACCGTCAGGCGGCCCGACACAAGGTCTGACCCATGTAGCGGCCCTCGTGGCCCATAGCGATGGACCTCTCTCCTCTCACTCCGCAGGCCCCGATCGCGTGACGCTACTCAAGAGACCCTCGACGCGAGCAATCCACTCGTCGTCCCATCGCTCGCGTTGGGTATGGACCTGTGGCGCCCTATGGCTCCTAGGCCTGCAGCCTGCGTGCGCAGGTGACCCGTCCCTCGGGCCCGTCGACGCCGGCGACGGCGACGCGTCAGGTCCGGACGCCGCAGGTCCCGACGCCGCAGGTCCCGACGCCGCAGGTCCCGACGCCGCAGGTCCCGACGCCGCAGGTCCTGACGCCGGGCCGCGCCCCATGGACGCGGGCGGCGCCGACGAGGGCCTGCCGCCCGACGGGGGCCCGGAGCCCGATGGCGGGACCGTGGGCCCCAGCGAGGTCGACCCGAACGCCTGGGCGCGTTGCCTCGACCTTTACCCGCCGGCCAGCGAGGAGGCCGAGGGCGTGGTGCGCGACCAGCTCGGCCGGGTCATCGATTCCCGCGGGCTCCTGCTCGTCGACTGGGAGGGCCCCATGGGCAACCCGGAGACGGACCTGACCATCGCCCCCCCTCCGACATGGCCCTCCCCGTGCGCGTCACCCTGGCCGTGCCGGGCGCTCCGCTCATCTACCTCCAATCGTGGTTTGACGAACACGACGCCGACGGCCCGCGCACGACGGCGGACCGCTCTCTGGTCAGGGCGTCGAGTCGGCTGTCTTTCCGGATCGGCGTCAACCCGGACCGGGACTTCGTCGACGAGAGCTACGAGCTCCGGGTGACCCTGACCGACCGGGACGGAGCGACGCGCGTCGTCGAGGTGCCCATCCACGTCTGCGATCAGGATCGTGAGCGCCCGCCGGAGTTCCGGTTCACGCGGCGCATCCTGAACACCTACGGAGACAGTTGGATCGACGGGGGCGGCGAGCCCTGGGACTACAACGAGGACGGGATTCACGACGGCGTCCAGGCTCAGGCGATGATCCACCAGATCATCGACGACGTGGAGTACTACCTCGCCGACTGGTCCGTCGACACCGTGCCCGTGGACGGGGCAGCGAGCTTCGTCAGCTGGCGCGACGATGACCTGCTCCCGGGCATGATGACGAACGACGTCCCCATCGACACCTTCCACCTGTTCATCACCCAGGGGGTGACGTCGACGGGCCAGCCGGGTTTCACGACCCATACACGAGACGGCGCGCCGACGGACCTGAAGGCCATCGGCGTGGTCATCATCGATCGCCAGCTGCCCCCGGAATGGGTGGAGAGGAACTACGTGGATGGTTGGCATTTCCACGACGGAGTCAGCGAGGACTGGTGGCGCTCGAGCCGCTGGCGCTGGGGCCCGAGCCCGACCGACGACTGTCCCCCGGGAGAGGCCGTATGCCGCTTCTTCGCCACGAGCTTCTACTCGGTCATGAAGCACGAGCTGCTCCACACCCTCGCCTACCAGAGCGGCTGGCCACGCTGGGCGGCATTCCGGGCCGGGGAGGTCGAATGCGTCGACGACGAGGCGGTCATGGCGTTCACGGGCCGGTGCTCACCCATCCAGCTCGGCAACCATTCCTGGGACCCGCAGCTTCATCGCCGCATTCAGGGCGCCGAGCTCCTCGACATGTACGAGCTCCTCGTGATGCAGGCCGTGGGCTGGGAGCTCCGGGAGACCACGCCCTTCGTCGACCTCGCGAGCGACGCCCCGGTGCTCCCGGACGCTCGCGTGGGCCTGCCCTTCGACGCCGTCGTCGCCGTCTGGGGCGGCGTCCCGGCGTACCGCTTCACCGTGGCGAGTGGCGTGCTGCCCGACGGCGTGGTCCTCGACAGCTTCACCGGGAGGCTGTCTGGAGCCCCGACGCGCGCCGGCGCCTATCGCGTGGAGCTCGAGGTCGCCGACTCGGGCGTGGCCGAGCCCATCCGGATCCTCCTCGACCTCACCGTGCGCCCTTGACGCGCCGCGCGGCGGGGCGGAGCCCGCGGGCAGGTCCCGGAATGCGTTGACGGGGGCCGTCATCAGGGTTTTGCAAGGTGGGCTCTCTACCTTGGGCCACGATGAAGCCCCGACACCTTCCGTGGATCCCCTTCCTCTACGCCACCGCCCTCGCCCTGGGCTGCGACGCCTCGGCCACCCCAACCAGCGCGACGGGCTTTCCCGACGCGGGCGGTGGCGGTGGCGGCGGCATCGACGGCGGTTCGTCCGACGCCGACTCCGACGGTGGCGAGGACGACGCGGGCGACCCGCCGGTCGCAGACGGCCCCTTCCAGGAACTCTACGACCAGGGCATCGACCGCTACCTCGGGGTCTTCACGCCGGCGACGTCCGAAGCCCGCGGCAACAGCACCCTGCACACGTTCCGCGGCGAGGGGGGGCCCGTTTGCTACACGGGGCAGGAGTTCTTCATGTCCACCCGGGACGGGAGCAGCGACGCCCTGCTCATCTTCCTCCAGGGCGGCGGGGCCTGCGGACCGAACAGCTGCGACGCCATCGAGCAGTGGCCGCCTTTCATTCCGACCTTCGGGTTCCTCGACCCCGAGCACCCCGGCACGCCGGTGGCCGACTACGACCTGGGTTACCTGCCCTACTGCGACGGCTCGGTGTGGTCCGGGGATGCGGAGATCGACGTCGATGGCGACGGCACCGTCGACCGTTCCCACCGGGGCGTGCAAAACCTGTCCGCGTCCCTCGACGTCCTGGTCGCAACCTACCCCAGTCCGAGCCGCATCGTCCTCGCGGGCAATAGCGCAGGCGGCATGGGGACCATCTACGCGCTTCCCCTCGTTCGTCGGGTGTACCCGGACGTGCCCATCGAGGTGATCAACGACTCCGGGGTGGGCATCAGCACGCCGGGCACCCAGCTCCAGCTCAACGAGTACTGGAACTCCGGCGCCTTCTTCGCCGAGAGCTGCATGGACTGCATCGGCGAGGACGGTCACCTGACGGGGCAGCAGATCTGGCAGCTGAACCAGGACCCGGACGTGCGCATGGGCTTTCTGAGCAGCCGCCAGGACGCCACGCTGGTGGCAAGTCTCGGCGTGTCCGGAGAGTTCTACGAAGCGGCCGTTCTCGAGGCCATGGCCGAGCTCGAGGCCGCGCACCCGGACCGTTTCCGCAGCTTGGTGGCCGGCGACGACACGCACACCTTCCTTCTGCGCGAGTACGACCGGAACATCGGCGGCCAGGTCATCAAGAACTGGGTGGGCGCCATGCTCGACGGGAGTGGCTGGATCTCGGCCGCGGACTGATCGTGAGGAACGCAGCACCTGACGAAGGAGTCCCGACGATGAACAGACGCGCATCGGTACTTGGAAGCGAGGCTCGCCGCCGCACGGCGCCGCGGGTTCGACGGACGGATCGCAGGCCGTCGCTCGCGCGGCGTCGCGGCCTGGCTACGGCGCTCGTTGTCACCCTGCTCTCGGGCTGTAGCTGCTCCTCGGGGGCAAGCAGCGATCCCGCCGACATGGTCGGATCGACGGGGGACTCTGGCAGCGGCGACTCCGGCAGCAGCGATTCCGGCAGCAACGACTCCGGCAGCAGCGACTCCGGCGGCAGCCCGACCGTCACCTCCGTCGAGCTCACGTGGGCCGGCGTGACCAACTGGATCGTGCAGTACGGCGAGACCGCGGTGCTCCTCGACGCCTTCTACAGCCGTCCGGGTCTCCGGGGTGCCACGCCCGACGGTCTCGACCTCGCGAGCCGGGTGCTCGCGGCGGCGGGCATCGAGAGCCTGGACTTCGTGCTGGTGGGGCATAGCCACTTCGACCACGCCATCGACGCGGGACCCGTGGCCCTTGCCACCGGCGCAACGGTGATCGGATCGCAGACCACGTGCTTCGTGGCCGAGGCACAGGGGCTCGGCCCGGATCGTTGTCGCGCGGTCGTCCAAGGCGACGTGCTGCGCCTCGGCGAGGCCGAGGTCCGGGTCGTGCGCACCCTCCACTCGTCTCCGGCCACCCTGGGCGCCTTCGACGTCTACACCTCCGTGCCGCCGGAGAACGAGGTGGCCCGGGCGCCCACCGGCGGAGCCTTGAGCTACCGCTTCGCGTTTGGCGAGGGCGGCCCCTCGTTCACCTACCAGAACAGCTTCGCCGCCGTGGACGGCGAGGACGGCTCCAGCGAGGACTACCGCGCAAACCTCGTCGAGGGTGGGGGGCTGACGGCCGACCTCTGGATCACCGCCATCGGCGCCGGCTTCGCCTCGGCGCCGGAGGATCTTCAGCCGTACCTGGAGGCCATCGGGCCGCGCTTCGTGATCCCCCACCACTGGGACGGCTTTTTCGCCAGCCCGGAAACGGGGCTGAACGGGGCCTTCACGCTGCCTTCGGCGCTCGCGCCGGCTCTCGAAGGGGTGCAGCTCGAAGCCCCCGTCGAATACTTCGACCGCTGGCGCCTCGAGGCGGGGGCGTTGACGAAGATCCCCTCCCCCATCCAGGAAGCGCTGGGGCTCTAGCCGCGCGTTCCGGTTAGACGGCGGCGACAGCCTCCGGCAGGGCCGCGGCGGGCGGCGTGGCGACGGGCGGCGCGGGCGCGGCG
>JBCCAW010000823.1:0-1859 GCA_039814655.1 Myxococcota bacterium
AAGCGGGACCGACTGAGCGAACTGTCAGAGCTCGCTCGTGTCCGTGATGAGCCGGAGCGAGTAGTCGCCGCCCTGGACGTCCTGGAACTCCGGGCTCAGCGGGACGTAGATGGGCGCGATGCTACCGAGCTCGACGGCGGCGGCGCTCAGGACGTTTTCCCGCTCCTCGAGGTTGAGCGTCGTGGTGCCGTCCGGGTAGGTGAGCTCGAGGGGCCGAATCGCCGCGCCATCGAGCGTGTAAGGCACCGCCGTGAAGCTCGCGCGGGACTCGGGGACGCGGAAGGTGATGGTCACCTCGCCGCTCTGAGGCCCGAGGCACTCGGGGTCGCGGACCGGCTCGATGCCCTCCGGGAAGGGCACGCGCGCGGGAGCCGGAACGCAACCGCGGGGCCCGCCCTTCGCGCGGCACATGTAGCCGTCGCGACAGTCCTCGTCCGCGTCGCAGCCGGGAACGCACGTCGCCAGGCTCGTGGCCGGGTCGACGACGCACACGTTGGGGAGGGCCCCTTCGAGGTCCGGGTTCGGGCAGTCCTCGCTGCCGCTGCAGGCGCGCGTGCAGAGGCCACCGGGCTGGTCGCCGGTGAGGCAGACCGTGGCCGCTTCGCAGGCCGCGTCGCCGTCGCAGGCCGCGTCGCACGCGGACTCGGAGGCGCAGGCGGCTCCAATGGCACCGGGGCTGTTGCCGGTGCCGACACCGCTGCTGCCGCCGCAGGCCGCGATTGGGACGAGGGCCCAGGAGAAAGCGAGGATTGAGAGCGTGGAGCGCGCCATGACGAAGCAGAAGACCTGATGACGCGGGCGACGGCAAGGGCGAGGTGCGAGAGAGCGCTCGCTCCGGGGCCAAGGGCACTTTTTTCTCGCCCGGAGAGTTTTCGCCCAAGGCCTGCGCTCTGCGGGGCATCGGAGCGGGCAGGAGGAGTCCCGTCGCCATGTCCGCACGCCGCACCCTACGTCGCGCCTTCGAGCCCTTTCGCCGCCCGCCAAGCCCGCGCGGCGCCCTGGCCATCGGCGGCCTCGCCGTCGCTGCCATCGTCTTGCAGAACGCGCCGAGCGGCGCGCTGCCACCCCCGACGCCGCCAAACACGCCACCGACCACGGAGGCGACGGCGACGCGCGCGCCCTTCGCCGCAGGCGCGCTCCATGGACACCTCGCCCTCGCCGAAGGTGCGCTCCTCGCGCACGGTGAACGCACGCTCATGGCCGAGCTCCAGGTGAGCGCCCGCGGCGAAGGGCGCGTGGCCGAAGCGCCGCCTTCCGCCGTGGTGCTCGTGCTCGACACGAGCGGTTCCATGGCCGGAGAGAAGATCGACCAGGCTCGCCGCGCCGTGCTTCGCGTCGTGGACCGCATGGGCGAGCGAGACCTCTTCGGCCTCGTGACCTATGCGTCGGGGGCCCACGTCGTGGCGCCGCTGGCGCCCGTGGGAGGCCGCCGGGCCGCGCTTCGCGCTCAGATCCTGGGCTTGATGCCCGGGGGCGGAACGCAGATCCCGAGCGGGCTGCGCGCGGGCCACGCGCTCCTCCAAAACGCGCGGCATGGGGACTTCACGCGGCGCCTGGTCCTCGTGAGTGACGGCATCGACGGGAGCGGAACGGGACCGGCCGGGGCGGCCGCGCTCGTGCGCCCCTGGGCCGTCTCAGGCGTCACCGTCGCGAGCCTGGGGATCGGCGTGGACTACCAGGAGAGCTACCTGACGGCCGTGGCCGACGCGGGCCGGGGCGCCTACGCCTTCCTCGCGACGGGGAGCGAGCTGGAGGGCTTCCTGACGGCCGAGCTCGAGGCCGCCTCCAAGACCGTCGTGGAGAGCGCGGTAGCGGAGCTCCGGCTCCCGCCGGGGGCGCGGCTCGTGCGCCTGGCGCGC
>JBCCAW010000049.1:0-17486 GCA_039814655.1 Myxococcota bacterium
AAGCCCATGGCGGCGCCGAGCTTCCTGAGCTCGACGTAGAGGTGCGCCGCCTCGCGCATGGCGTTCTTCCAGGGGATGATCGAGCTGACCTGGCTGCCGATGTGGAAGTGCAGCAGGCGAAGGCAGTCGAGCATGCCCTTCTCGGTGAGCGTGTCGACGATGCGCACGATCTCCGACGTGGTGAGGCCGAACTTGGCCCGGTCACCGGCCGACTCGGCCCAGCGCCCCATCCCCTTCGAGCTGAGCTTCGCGCGCACGCCCAGCGCCGGCCGGATGCCGAGGCGCGCGCTGGCCCGGAGCACGCGATCGAGCTCGTCGAGGCGCTCGAGCACGATGACCACCGTGTTGCCCATGCGCTGCGCGAGGAGCGCCGTCTCGATGTAGATGTCGTCCTTGTAGCCGTTGCAGACGATGAAGCCGTCCTCGTCCTCCATCGTGGCGAGGGCGACGAGCAGCTCGGGCTTGCTGCCGGCCTCGAGGCCGAACTGCCAAGGGCGACCGGCCGCGACGATCTCCTCCACGAGGTGCCGCTGCTGGTTGACCTTGATGGGGAACACGCCGCGGTAGCGCCCGTCGTAGCCATACTCGGAGATGGCCTTCTCGAAACACTGGTTGATGAGGCGAATGCGGTCCTGGAGGATGTTCGGAAAGCGGATCAGCAGCGGCAGCTCGAGCCCACGCATGCCGAGCTCTTCCACCAGCGCGTGCAGGTCGATGCCGCGGTCCACCTGTGGGTCCGGGCGCACTTCGACGTGCCCCGCCTCGTTGATGCGGAAGTAGGGCTGGCCCCAGCCGGCGATCTGATAGAGCTGCGCGCTCTTCTCCACGCTCCAGGGCGCCGGCGCCGCACTGCGGACGCGCGGGACCCGTGACGGGCCCGCCTTCGCGGCCGCGGGCGATGTGTCCGCCCGAGCAGCGCCGTGCTCCGGACCCGCAAGGGGGACGCGCTGCGCGGTGGCCGCGTCCGGGGACGGCGCGGGGGCGGACGAAGAGGAGGTCGAGTCCATGCAGGCTCCGGGGGCCCGGGCCGGGCCGGGGGGGAGAGCTAGCACGGCCCCTCCGAGGCGTCATCGGCACGGCGCCGGAGGCGACCGAGGCCTCAGCCGTCGACGCGGCGCGCGTGCACGCTCATCATGGCCTCGGGAACCCGCTCCCCGGCCTTCGACGTTCCCCACGCGCCATGTCTCGACTCCTCCCTTTCGCGCTCTTCGTGCTCGCGGCCTGCGACGACCCCGCGCCGCCCGCCGCGCCTGTCATTCCCGCGCCGGGTGTCTCCGCGCCGGATGTCCCCGCGCCGGGCGTCCCCGCGCCGCAGGCGCCCGCGGGCCCGGAAGGGGAGCAGCCTCCCGGCGACCGGGAGGCCCTGCGCAGCCGCGTGCACATGGACCTCGTGGACCTCGCCCACCTCGCCGACCACCGGGCAGACGGAGCCCTTCGCGTCGCCTTCGGCGGACCGGCGCGGGCCAAGTACACGAGCGGTGGCTGGAACTCGGGCTGGAGCGGCGACGCGCTCCGCGAGGGCGAAGGGGTCTCACGCTTCGGGCGCCTCGGCCGCGTCTACCTCCCGCTGAGCGCGGCGGAGGCCGAAGGGAACCTGGAGCTTCGCCTCCGCGTGCGTTCCGTGGGGGCGGAGGCCCTGCTCCTCTTCTGGAACGGGCAGGCGCTCGGAGAAGCCAACGTCGCCGCCGGCGGCTTTCGGGACCTGCGCGTGGCCGTCCCAGCCGGCGTCGCTCGGGCCGGTGAGAACTACCTGCTCCTCCGCGCCACGCAGACGACGGAGCTGGACGGCACGCCCGTCTCCTTCGAGCTGGCGCGCCTCGACGTCGTCCCCGAAGGCGCCACGGCGCCCGCCACGCCGGAGCCGCTCCGAGGCCTGGCGACGGTGGAAGGCGCGGAGCGCGACGCGCTCCGGCTCCGGGCGCCGTCGTCGGCGAGCTGGCATTTCGCGGTGCCGCCGGACGCCGCCCTTTCCTTCCGCGCGGTGACCGAGAGCGGCGCGCCCACGCTCCGGGTGACGGTCACGCCGGAGGGCGGCGAGACCCTCGTGCTGAGCGACGACCCCGCCCGGGGGAGCGGGCGCCTCGATCTGGACGCGCTCGCCGGGAAGGTCGTGCGCCTGGAGGTCTCCGCCGGCGGCGAGGGGCGCCTCGCGCTCTCGCCGCTGCGCGTCGAGGTGCCCGCGCCGGCGCTCGCCCCCTTCACGCCGGCGCAGAACGTCATCGTGCTGACCATCGACACGCTCCGGGCGAGCAAGCTCCGCGCGTACGCGCCCTCGTCCCGGGTGCGCACGCCGGCCCTCGATGCCTTCGCGCGCCAGGCCACGCTCTTCGAGCGCGCGCAGGCGCCGGAGAACTGGACCAAGCCCTCGGTCGCCTCGATTCTGACGGGCCTCTTCCCGGCCACGCACGGCACGAAGAACGACGGCTCGAAGCTGCCCGAGGACGCGCTCACGTTGGGCGAGGTGTTCCAGGGCGCGGGCTTTCAGACCGCGAGCTTCTTGGCCAACGGCTACGTGAGCCGCGCCTTCGGCTTCGATCAAGGCTGGGACCACTATACGAACTACATCCGCGAGCGCCGGAACACGAACGCCTCGAACGTCTTCCGGGAGGCCCGCGAGTGGATCGACGAGCACGCGGGCGAGGGGCGCTTTTTTGCCTACCTCCAGACCATCGACCCGCATGTGCCCTACGACCCGCCGGATCGCTTCCTCGCGATGTACGACGGGGGTGAGTACGACGGCCAGGTCACCAACCGGCGCACGCACCTGCTCCTCGAGGACGCCAAGAAGCGCCCCCCGCGCGTCACCTTCACGGAGCGGGACAAGGAGCGCATCGAGGCGCTCCACGACGGCGAGATCAGCTACCACGACGCGGAGATGGCGAAGTTCCTCGCCTTCCTCGACGAGCGCGGCCTGACGGAGAACACGCTCTTCGTCATCACGAGCGACCATGGGGAAGAGTTCGAGGAGCACGGCTCCTGGGGCCACGGCCACTCCATCTTTCAGGAGCTGCTGCACGTGCCCCTGCTCGTGCGCTTCCCGGGCGTGGCCGACGCTGGCCGGCGCGTGCCGCACGTGGTCTCGACGCAGGCCATCGCGCCCACGGTGCTCGAGGCTGCCGGGCTCCCCGTACCGGCGGCGATGGAGGTGGGCTCACTCCTCGGCTTCGCGCGCGGCGCGCCGCCGCCCGGCCCTTGGCTCGCCTTCAGCGACTTTCAGGAGAACCGCCGCGTGGTGCGCGCGCTCGACTGGAAGCTCGTGCTCCGCTCGAGCCTGACCTACGTGCTCTTCGACCTCGCCCGCGACCCGGGCGAGCGCAACGAGATGAACGGCCGGGCCCATCCCATCGCCATGCGCTACCTGCGCATCATGAGCGGTCAGTTTCTCGGCGCCGAGGACCGGCGCGATTGGCTGCACGGCGGCGCCGGCGCCGGCCGGGCCCTCGCGGAGGACGCAGACATGGACGAGGAGCTCTGCCGCCAGCTCGTGGCCATCGGCTACATGGACTGCCTCGCCCAATTCCCCGGCGCGGGCTGAGCCCTCAAGCCGTGCGCGGCACCGGCGAGAGGCTCGCGCGGACGTCGTCGCCGAGCTTCTCGCTGAGCTCCGGGAGGTGCCGACGCCACCAGCGGTTGGCCCGCGCGTGGGTCCAGCCGTCGGCCAGGCCGAGGGCCCGCAACCGGTCCGCCACCTCGCCGGCGTTCTGCGGCCGAAGGTCCGGGTTCTTGGCCAGGAGATCGAGGACGAGCGTCTCGAGCCCCTCGGGCACCGCCACGCCGCGCTCCGAGGGCCGCGTCGGCTCTTCCGTGAGGTGCGCGACGGCCACCTTGATGGGCGTGGCCTTCTCGAAGACCCGCTCGCCCGTCAGCAGCCAATAGGCGACGCAGCCGAGCGCGTAGAGGTCCGCCCGGCCGTCGATGGCCGCCTCTCCCGCGGCCATCTCCGGCGCGAGGTAGGCCGGCGTGCCCGTGAGCTCGCCGTCGCCGGTGAGTGCCGTGTCCTGCGCGCGCTCCTTCACGAGGCCAAAGTCGAGCACCTTCACGTAGTCCACGCGCTGGCCCTTGCGGGCGACGAAGAGGTTCGCGGGCTTCACGTCGCGATGCACGAGACCCGAGCGGTGCGCGTCGTCCAGGCTATCGAGCATCTGCAGCAGCAGGTACGCCACGCGCTCCGGCGGCAGGGGCCCCGTCTCCTTCACCAGCGTCTCGAGATCCATGCCGTGGAGCAGCTCCATCACGTGAAAGAGCACGCCCTCGCCGGAGACGCCGAAGTCGTAGAGCTGAACGGTGTGCGGGCTCTCGAGGGCCGCCGTCGCCTGGGCCTCGCGTTCGAAGCGCTCGACCACCCGGCGCTGGCGCTCCGAGTCGGTCCCCCGGTTGCCGAGCGCTTCCGGGCGAATGAGCTTGATGGCCGCCGGCCGGCGCAGCAGCCGGTGCCGCGCCCGCCAGACCTCACCCATACCGCCTTCGCCGATGCGCTCGACGAGCTCGTAGCTCCCGAGCTGCTCCGCGCGGGCCAGGCGCCGCTCGAGCTTCCACACGATCTTCGCCGGAACCACCGAAACGAGGGAGATGACGTAGGTGAAGAGCACGCCCAGCCAGCGCTGCTTGTCCGCGGGATGCGCGAGGAGCGACTCGTAGAGCACGATCGCGAGGGGCAGCATGGACGCGCCGGCGAGCGCCGTGAGCGCGATGCGCTTCGGCGTCGTCGGCACGAAGAGCGGAAAGAGCACGAGGAGGATCGGCACGGTGCTCATGCCGCCGGTCGGTCGCGCCTGCTCGGCGATGGCGATGCTGAAGCTGGCCACGACCACGTACACCAGGGCCAGGTCGAGGAGCCGCCCCCAGCCAAGCTTTCCACTCTTGATGACCGCGAGAAACGCGAGGCTCAGGAGCACCAGCTTGCCGTGCACCATCAAGCCCATGCGCGCGCAGGCTTCGTCGAAGCCCCAAAGGTCGGCGCCGACTGCGTCCATCAGCGTACCGATGGAGGCCAACAGACCCATGGCGACGACGAAGGCCTTCAACCGGAAGATGGACTCGCCCACCGGGCGCACGGCGCCCTGGCTACGGAGGGCGCTCGAAGACGATTCGTCGTTCCCGAGAGCGCGCGCCTGGAGGAGGCGCGCGGCGGGCGTCACGGGCGTGGCGATGGACGCGCGGTCGCTGGGCATGAGGACTCCCTCGCGCGCGAGGGTCGGGTCCTTCGCGCGCGTCGATCGTAGGCCATGGAGCCGGCCGGTGCCCATGGGTCGATGGTCGGTGGCCCGCAGCAGGCGTTAACAATGGGAGCGCGCGAAGAGCGGCAGGACCTCTTTACAGGCCGGGCGGGGGCGGTCAGAGCGAGGGCATGAAGACGGCCCTCGTCACCGGTGCGAACACCGGCATCGGCCTCGTGACCGCGCGCGAGCTGGCGCGGTCCGGGTACCGGGTACTCCTCGCCTGCCGCTCGCCGGAGCGCGCTGCGCCCGCGCTCGCCGACGTGAAGCGCGCGGGCACGGCGGAGCTCGTCATGCTGGATCTCGGGCACCTGGACGCGGTCCGCGCCGCCGCCGAGGAGGTGCGCGAGCGCGCCGGGGCCCTGCACGTGCTCGTGAACAACGCGGGCCTCGCCGGCACCCGGGGGCTCACGCACGACGGCTTCGAGCTGGCCTTCGGCGTGAACCACCTCGGCCACTACCTCTTCACGCGGCTGCTCCTTCCGGCCCTCGAGCGCGGCGCGCGGGAGCACACGCCCGCGCGCATCGTGCATGTGGCCAGCCGCGCCCACACGCGCGTAGACGGCCTCGACTTCGGGGCGCTGCGGGAGCGGACGCGGACGCGGACGGGCTTTCGCGAGTACGGCGTATCGAAGCTCGCCAACGTGCTCTTCGCGCGGGAGCTGGCCGCGCGCCTCGAGGCCCGCGACGGAACGCCGCCGCGGATCACGAGCAACGCGCTCCATCCCGGGGTCATCGCCTCGGACATCTGGCGCAAGGTGCCCTGGCCCCTCCGCCCGCTCGTGACGCGACGTATGAAATCCGTGGAGGAGGGCGCCGCGACGTCGCTGAAGCTGGCGCGGGATCCTTCCCTGGACGCCACGACGGGGACCTACTTCGGCGACGACGGGGTCCCGCGGTCGCCCTCGCGCCTCGCCCAGGACCCGGCGCTCGCCCGGGAGCTCTGGGCGCGGAGCGCCGCCTGGTGTGACCTCCCGGACGCGCTCCCACCGGCGCGCTCGGCGAGCTGAAAGGCCGGCGCGCCCGCGAGAGAAATCAGGTAGCCGCGACGACGCCGGCCCCGGTAGGGTCCCGGCCCATCGAAGGAGAGCGCACATGAAGGTGAAAGCTGCCGTCGCGCACGCGGCGAACCAGCCCTTGAGCATCGAGACCGTCGACCTCGCGGGGCCCAAGCAGGGCGAGGTGCTGGTGGAGCTCAAGGCTACGGGCGTGTGCCATACGGACGCCTTCACGCTGAGCGGCGCGGACCCGGAAGGCATCTTCCCCTCGGTGCTCGGCCACGAGGGCGCCGGGGTCGTCGTGGACGTCGGTCCGGGCGTGACCAGCCTCGAGAAGGGCGACCACGTCATCCCGCTCTACACGGCCGAATGCCGCCAGTGTAACTTCTGCCTCTCGCAGAAAACGAACCTCTGCCAAGCCGTGCGCGCGACGCAGGGCAAGGGCGTCATGCCCGACGGCACGAGCCGCTTTTCGCTGGGCAACGACACGCTCTTCCACTTCATGGGCACGTCGACCTTCGCGACGCACACGGTGCTTCCGGAGATCAGCCTGGCCAAGATCCGCAAGGACGCGCCCTTCGACAAGGTCTGCCTTCTCGGCTGCGGCGTGACCACGGGCCTCGGCGCCGTCTTCAACACGGCCCAGGTGGAGCCCGGCGCCAACGTGGTCGTCTTCGGCCTGGGCGGCGTCGGCTTGAGCGTCATTCAGGGCGCGCGCATCGCCGGCGCGAACATGATCATCGGCGTCGACATCAACCCGGAGAAGAAGGCCTGGGGTGAGCGCTTCGGCATGACGCACTTCGTGAACCCGACCGAGGTCGAAGGAGACCTCGTGCCCTACCTCGTGAACCTGACCGGGGGCGGCGCCGACTACAGCTTCGAGTGCGTCGGCAAGTCGTCGCTCATGCGTCAGGCCCTCGAGTGCTGTCACAAGGGCTGGGGCGAATCGATCATCATCGGCGTGGCCGGCGCCGGCGAGGAGCTCTCGACACGTCCCTTCCAGCTCGTGACCGGCCGCGTGTGGAAGGGGAGCGCCTTCGGCGGCGTCCGCGGCCGGACCGAGCTGCCGGCCTACGTCGACATGTACATGGACGGCAAGATCTCCATCGACCCGCTCGTGACGCACACGATGCCCCTCGAAGACATCAACCGGGCCTTCGACCTCATGCACGAGGGCGCCTCCATTCGCTCCGTCGTGCTCTACGCATGAGCGCCGTGGCGGACCACCTCGGGCCCTTCGAAGTCCTGAAGAGCTGGGCCTCCTTCGGCGGACGCCAGCGCGTGCTGCGCCACGAGTCCGCGGCCTGCGGCGGACCCATGGAGCTGAGCGTCTTCGTGCCGCCGGGCGAGGGGCCCTTTCCCGTCGTCATGTACCTGAGCGGGCTCACCTGCAGCGCCATGAACGTGACCGAAAAGGGCGGTTTTCAGCGCGTGGCCGCGGAGCTCGGGCTGGTCGTGGTCTGTCCGGACACGAGCCCTCGTGGGGCCGGTGTACCCGGCGAGGACGAGAGCTGGGACTTCGGGACTTCGGGACCGCGGCGGGCTTCTACGTGGACGCCACGGAGCCGCCCTGGTCCGCGCGCTACCGCATGTGGACCTACGTGACGGAGGAGCTTCCCGGGCTCGTCGACGCCGCGTTCCCGACGAAGGGGCCCGGCCACCGAAGCGTCTTCGGGCACTCCATGGGCGGACACGGCGCGCTCGTGGTGGGCCTCCGCCAGCCCGGGGCCTGGCGCTCCGTCAGCGCCTTCGCACCGATCAGCGCCCCTGGCCGGGTGCCCTGGGGAGAGAAGGCCTTCACCGGTTACCTCGGGGCCGACCGGGACGCCTGGAAGGCCTACGACGCCACGGAGCTGGTGGCGCGCGGCACGCACCCGGAACGCATCCTCGTGGACCTCGGGACGGCGGACCCCTTCCTCGACGTGCAGCTGCGGCCCGAACCCTTTCAGCAGGCCTGCGCCGCCGCCGGGCAAACCCTCGAGCTCCGGCTCCAGCCGGGCTACGACCACAGCTACTACTTCATCGCGAGCTTCATGGAGGACCATCTCCGCCACCACGCGGCGCGCCTCCGGGCCTGAGCGCCGCCTGCTCAAGCGCGCGCCGCGGCGGCCGCGCGCGCCGGTCCAGCTCTGCGCGCCGCCGCGACGAGGCCCCGAAGCTCGGTGACGTCGAGGGGCTTTTCGAGGAGCCGGTTCGGCAGGTGCTCGAGGGCCTCTCGCGTGGCGGATTCGAAGGCTCCCCCGGAGATGAACACCACGGCCTCCGGGGACACGCATGCGTCATCGCTGCGCTCGAGGCGCAGGAGCAGCTGCGGCCCGGTCATCTCCGGCATCATCACGTCGCAGAGCACCACGTCGAAGGGCTCGCTCCGGCAACGCCGCAACCCCTCGCGCGGATCCGTGGCGATGGACACGTCATGGTCGCGCAGCGTGCGGGCCAGCGTGCGCGCGACGACCGCGTCGTCGTCGATGATGAGCACGCGGGCGCGGTGTTCCGGGGCCGCGGCCACGGCCCGCGTACCCGACCTGCGCGTGGACTCGGCACGCCGGAGGCGCAGCGTGAAGGTCGTGCCCACGCCCGGCGTGCTGTCGACGTCGATGGTCCCACCGAGGGCGCGAACGAGCCCATAGCAGACCGAGAGGCCGAGCCCCGTGCCCTCGCCCTGCGGCTTGGTGGTGAAGAAGGGCTCGAAGATGTGCGCCAGGTTCTCCGCGGGGATGCCGGACCCGGTGTCCTCCACGGCGATCTCCAGCAGCTCGCCGCGGGGCCGTGCGCTGACCCGCACCCGCTGCGCCTCCACGTCGCCGGGCGGGATCGCGTGGGCCGCGTTGATGAGCAGGTTGAGCAAGACCTGACCGAGGCGCCCTTCGTCGGCCCAGGCCGAGAGCCCCGCGGGGACGTCGATCTCGAGCCGGGCCCGGTGTCGCAGCTCGTGACGCACCAGCGGCGCCGTCGCTTCGGTCAGCGAGAGAAGCTCCACGGCGCCCATGGTGGTCGGGGGCTCGCGGGTCAGCGTGCGCAGGTCCCGGACCGTGCGCTGCACGCGGCGGGCTCCCTCGCGAATCTCCTCCGCGAGGGTCCCGAGCTCCTCACGCACCTCCTCGGGGACCTCCGCCTCGGCCTTCTCGAGCGTCTCGAGCATCACGACCGCGTTCGTGGCGACGACGGAGAGCGGGTTGTTGATCTCGTGGGCCGCGCCGGCGGCGAGCGTACCCAGCGACGCCAGCCGGTCCGCGAGCGCGAGGCGGGCTTCTTGTTCCCGCAGCGCGCGCGTGCGGTCGTCGACGGTCTGCTCGAGGCGCTCGAAGACCCCGGCGACGCGGAGGTCCTGCGACGTGCTGATGAGAACCGCCGAGAAGGCGAAGGCCCAATGAAAGACTCGCACGCTCGGGTTCAGGCCGAGCTGCACGGTGATGTCGTTCAGCACCGCCAGACCCATGAGGAGCGCGAGCCAGCGAAGCTCACCGTGGGTGACCGGGAGATCCATGGGCGTCGCCGCCGGCCGGCGGCGGAGCTGCCGCTGCACGTAGGCGATGGTGGTCACCGCCAAGGCGACGATGAGCGGCACGAGCAGCGGGCCGGCTTCCGCGACCCACTCCACCTGCCCGAGCGCGGTGACCCGGCGCGTCGCTCGGTCCTGGAAGACCGCGGACGTGAGATGCGTGAGCGCGACGAGGCCCGCCACGGCAGCGGCAAACCCGCGCACGTGCGGGACCCAGCCGCGGCGGCCGCCGAGGGCCCGGCTCATGCCCACGGCCACCACGGTCATGGTCAGACCCGCCGTGAGGCGGACCCGCGCGGCGAGCACCGCCTCAGCGGGCGCATTCGCCTCGAGCTGGAGGAGCCGACCCACGAGGTACGTCGCCGCGGCGATGCACCATCCCGCGGACCAGGCGCTCGCCTGGAGCCGCGGACCACGCCGCGCGAGGAGGGCCTCTTTGACGGCCAGGAGCAGCGTGCCCCCGACCAGGCCGGTCAGTAGCGTCTGCTCGGTCCCCCCACCCACGTTTCGCCTGCTTCCTCGCTGGTCACGTTCCCCCCCGGGAGCGTTCGCTTATAGGCTGCAAAGACCGTCATGTCAGCGTGTTTCACGCCCTCGAAGCGGAACGCATGACGGGGACTTCGTGCGTTTCCCGTCGAGACCGGCGCCTCGAGCGGAGCCCGCGGGCGAGAAAGGCACTCAAGGAAAGCGCGCGTGTCGGTCGTGGCCGGCGGCGCGCCCGTGGCCCAGACTCGAGGCCATGGTCAAGCCACTCTCTCGCCGCGCCGCGCTCCAGGCTCTCGGAGCCTCTCTCCTCGCTCCGGCCGTCGGGTGCGCGAGCGACGAAAGCGGAGGCGCGGTGCCCTCCGACGCTTCCATGGGGAGCGACGCCGGGCGCGACGCGGGCATGGACCTCGCGCGCGACATGCCGCCGCCGGCGACCTGGGCATCTGGCGGCACGGCGGCCATGGTCGATGCGGCCTCGTACCCGGACCCCTTCGCCGCGGGCGCGGGCTGCGCGCTCTTTGCCGAGTCCACGCCGGGGCCCTGCTACACCTCCTCTCCGCTCCGGCAGGACGTGAGCGAGGGCTTTCCGGGCCTTCCGCTTCGCCTCGCGCTCCAGCTCCTCGACGCCGAGTGCACGCCGCTCGAGGGCGCGCGGCTCGAGATCTGGCACACGCGAAACAGCGGCCTCTACTCCGAGGGGCCCATCGACTTCTGCACCCTCGGCGACGCCGACGCGGCGGCGGCGACCTACTACCGCGGCGTCCAGGTCTCCGACGCCGAGGGCAAGCTCGCCTTCGACACGTGCTTCCCGGGCTGGTACCCGGGACGGGCGATCCACATCCATTTCCAGGTGACGCTGGCCGGAGGCGCCATCGCGACGCGGGTCTCTCAGCTCTTCTTCGAGGCCGAGCTCATCCAGGAGATCTTCGCCGAACACCCGGACTACGTCGCCTTCGGGCAGCCGGACACGCCCAACGCCCGGGACGGCATCTTTCTCGGCATCGGCGACGCGAGCGTGCTGTCCACCGCGCGTATGACCGACGGCGCCATGCTCGCCTCGAAGGCCATTCAGATCGTCTGAGACGGCTCAGGCCAACGGCCCGCTCACGGCGGCAGAATCCCGGCGAGGATCGCCGCGCCGAAGCTCTCGACGCGCGCCGGGCCCATGCCCTTGCAGGCCAAGAGCTCCTCTTCGCTCGCCGGGGCGCGCCGGGCGATCTCCCGCAGGGTCCGGTCCGTACAGACCACGTAAGCCGGGACGCGGCGCTCCTTCGCGAGACCGCTCCGCACCTCCCGGAGCCGCTCGAAGCGCTCGCCCTCCTCCGGGCGCAGCGCCGGCTCGTCCGCCGCCGGCGCACTTCGCGAGGCGGCGCGCGCCCGCTTGCCGCGCGTCTTGGGCGGCGGGAGGCACTGCACCGGCGCCTCCCCCTTCATCACGGCGACGCCCCGGGCCGTGAGCAGGGGCTTCGGGTAGTCGTCGGCGCTCACCACGGCGTAGCCTGCCGTCACCAGCCGCCGGAGCAGCGCCGTCACCCACTCCTGGTCGTGCTCCCCGAGCAGGCCAAAGGTACTGAGCTGGTCGAAGCGCCAGCGCTGAAGCATCGCGTCCTTCTTGCCGACGAGCATCTTCGCGACGGCCGTCATACCCACCTGGCCGCGCACGCGCGCGAGGCCGCTCAGCGCCTTCCGCACGACGAGCGCGTCCGCTTCGCTGACCTCCCCTTCGCCCTCGCCCTCAGCCTCGAGGCGCGCGCAGACGTCGCAATGGCCGCAGCCGCCGAGGAGCTCCGCTTCGTCGCCGAAGTAGCGGAGAATGAAGTCGTGGCGGCGGCAGCTCCCGGCCTCCACGTAGCGCATGAGATCGAGAAAGAGCCCCCACTGCCGATCGATCTCCGTTTGCGCGGGACGCTGCGACGGGTCCCAGGCCCGCTCGATGAGCCGGCGCCGGAGGCCGAGGTCCGCCGAGCTCGTGAGCAGGAGCCCGTGGGCCAGCTTGCCGTCGCGTCCGGCGCGGCCGACCTCCTGGTAGTAGGCCTCGATGCTCCCGGGCGCCTGCGCGTGCACCACCGTGCGAATGTCCGCCCGGTCGATGCCCATGCCGAAGGCGTTCGTCGCCACCACCACGTCGAGCTCTCCGGCGGCGAAGTCCGCGTTGACCTCGGCGCGGGCGTCGCTCGGCAGCCCGGCGTGGTAGGCGGCCGAGCGATACCCCAGGGTCCCGAGCTGAGCGGCGATCTGCTCGGTCCGCTTTCGCGTGGAGGCGTACACGATGGCCGCGCCCTTGGGCGCCGAGGGCGCACCGAGGGCCTCGCGCACCGCGCCCTCCAGCGCCCGGCGCCGGGCCTTCGACGAATCGAGGGGCAAGGCCTCGAGGTGCAGGTTCGGCCGGGCGAAGCCCCGAAGGATGAGCGGCGACTCCGCGAGGCCGAGGCGCGCGGCGATCTCCTCGCGCACCATGGGCGTCGCCGTGGCCGTGCACGCGAGCACCCGGGGCGGGGCCAGCTCCTCCACCAGCCGGCCGAGGCGCAGGTAGTCCGGCCGAAAGTCGTGGCCCCATTGGCTGATGCAGTGGGCCTCGTCGACGGCCAGGAGCGGGACCTCGAGGGCGCGGATCAAGCCCGCCGTCGACGCGTTCCCCAGGCGCTCCGGCGCCAGGTACACGAGCTGGTACTTGCCGGCGCGAAGATCGGCTTCGCGCTGACGGCGCTCGTCGAGGGGCACCGTGGACGCGAGCCAGGTCGCCGCGATGCCGCGCTCTCGGAGCCCGCGCACCTGGTCCTCCATGAGCGCCACGAGGGGCGAAACGACGAGCGTCGTGCCCGGAAGCTGCGTCGCCGGGAACTGGTAGGTCAGCGACTTGCCGCCGCCGGTCGGCGCAATGACGAGGGCCCGGCCCGGCCCCTCGAGGATAGCCTCCACGGCGTCGCGCTGCCAGGGGCGAAAGGACGCGAACCCGAAGGTCGCCTCGAGACGCGCCTCGAGCGACTGCGGCGCCTCTTCGGAGATCACGGGGCGCACGCTAGCACTGGCGGGGGACATGCGGCGGGCCTCGCCGGCTCCCTTCTTCGGTTGCGCGGGCCCGAGGCTCCACCTCCCGCAGGAGGGGAAGGCCCATCAGAGGCCAGCACACCGCGCGCCCGGGTAGTTTAGGCTCCTCGCATGCGTCGCCGCGCCCTCCTGCTCGCCTGCGCCTCGGCCGCGGCGTGCGCCGGCCACGGCGGCGAAACGCGCTCCGGCAGCGGCGAGCGGCCGACGCGGCTCCGGCTTCCCTCGGATACCGTGGGGCTCTCGGGCCTCGGCCTCGACGAGGAAGGCGCGCTCTGGGCCGTGGCGGAGAACCAGCGCCTGGCGCTCCGGATCCGCGGTCGCCGGGTGGACCGCATCGCCATCACCGGCGTCCCGGAGGACCTCGAGGTCGAGTCCATCGCGGCCCTCGGGCCCGGGGTCTTCGCCCTCGGGACGGAGAGCGACCGGGGCGGACGGCCGAGCGACGCGATCCTCTTCGCCGAGCTTCACGGGCAAACGCTCCGGGCACGCCCGGGGCTGACCGTGCCCTACGAGCTCTGGGGCATGGTCGGCGCCTACAACGAAGGCATCGAGGGGCTCTGCCAAACGAACGGCACGCTCGTTTTGGCCTGCGAGATCACGAGCCGGGACGAGGACGGACAACGCTTCGCCCCCATCGCGCGCCGGCGCATCAACGGCGCCTGGGATACGTTCCGCCTGCCGCTGAGCACCGCCGAGGGCAAGGTCAGCGCGCTCTCGTGCCGCGGCCTCGCCGGCGGACGCATCGAGGTGCACGCCATCGAGCGCCACTTCGGTGTGATGCGCATGCTCCGGGCCGTGCTCCCGGCGGATCGCGGGTCCGGCGAGCTCACGGCAGAGCTGCTGCTCGATCTGGACGCATGGGTCGAGGCACGCCCGGCTCCACCCAACTTCGAGGGCCTCGAGCTCCTGCCCGACGGAAGGGCGGTCATGGTGGTGGACAACTACCACCGAGGACGTACGGAGGGGCCTTCGGAGCTGTGGTGGTTCCCCCTCGATGCACCTCGGCCCCGCGCGCCCATGCCGCGGGCGACCACCTCACCGGCCTCTCTGCCACCCACCAAGACGCTCCCCGTGTCCTTCGCGCCTTCGCCCCCTTGACGACGTGCCCAGCGACCCCTTCGTAGCCATCGCCGCCGCCGGTACCGAGGGCCCTCTCGGCGAGGAGCTTCGCGCCCTCGGTCTCGAGCCCCAGGAGGGCGCCCGCGGCGCCGTGCCCTTTCGCGGCCCGGGCGCCTTTCTCGAGGCCGGCTACCGCGCCGCGCTCCACAGCCGCATCGCGAACCGCGTGCTGCTCCCGCTGCTTCGCTTCCCGATCCCCGAGGACGAGCGGGACGCCGCCGAGGTGCTCTACGCAAAGGCGCGCTCCCTGGACTGGACCGCGCACCTCGACGCCGGCGGAACGCTGGCCGTCGAGGCCGTGGCCGGCCGTGAGCGCCGGGCGCACACGCGCTTCCTCGCGCTGAGAACGAAAGACGCCGTGGTCGATGCGCTGCGCGACGCGCGGGGCTTTCGCCCGGACGTGGACGTTCGGACGCCAGACCTACCCTTGCATCTGCACTGGGGCGCCCAGGAGGCCACGCTCTCCATCGACGTGCTGGGCGTGCCGCTCCATCGGCGCGGCTACCGTCCCAAGGGAGCCGCTGCGCCGCTCCGGGAAACGCTGGCCGCCGCCATTCTCCGCCTCTCAGGCTGGTCCGCGAAGGACGCGGCGCCGCTCGTGGACCCCATGTGCGGCTCCGGCACCTTCCTCGTCGAGGCCGCGCTCATGCTCCGGCGCGTGGCCCCGCAAGGGCGAACGCGCCTCCGCGGCTGGGCCGGCCACGACCGCGCGCTCTGGAGCCGGCTCGTGCGGGAGGCCGAAGCCGAGGCCGCGGATGCGCGCGGCGCCCCGCTTCCTCTTCACGGCTTCGACCGGGACCCGGCGGCGGCACGGGCGACGCGGGCGGCGCTCGCGGCGGTGGGGGCGAGCGACGTGCCCGTGGAGGTGCGTCCCTTGAGGGAGCTGCAGGCGCCCGCGGGTCCACCAGGGCACGTGGTCGTGAACCCACCCTACGGGGAGCGCCTCGGAGAGGCCGGGGAGGTGCTCCGCCTCTACGCGGACCTCGGCGACGTGCTGAAGCAGCGCTTCGGTGGCTGGCAGGCGCACGTGCTGAGCGCGAACGAGGAAGCCCTCGCGCGCGTCGGCCTGCGTCCTTCGCGCAAGGACCGGCTCTTCAACGGCCCGCTGGCCTGCCGCCTCGACCACTTTCCCCTCCGCGCGCCCAAAGGCGATGGCGGCCCGCGCTGGCGCAAGGCCCGGCCCGAGGCCGAGATGCTCACGAACCGGCTCCGGAAGAACCGCAAGCGCCTCGGAAAGTGGGCTCGAAAGGAGCGGCTCGACTCCTGGCGCCTCTACGACGGCGACGTACCCGAGTATCACCTCGCGGTGGATCTCCACGGGGACGCGGCGGTGATCCAGGAATACCGGCGCTCCGGGCGCGCCGACGCGAAGCTCGCGGACGCGCGGCTCCAGGACGCGCTGCTCGTGGTGCCCGAGGTGCTCGGCCTGGCGCCGGAGGACGTGCACCTGCGCGTGCGGTCACGGAGCGCTTCGCCCACGGAGAAGCGGAGCGCAGAGGGAACACGCCGGCCCGTCCGCGAGGGCCCGTTCACCTTCGAGGTGAACCTCACCGACTATCTCGATGTCGGCCTCTTCCCGGATCACCGGGACCTTCGCGCGCGGCTCGGGGCCGAGGCGGCGCCCGGCACGGCGTTCCTGAACCTCTTCGCCTACACGTGCTCGGCGAGCGTCTACGCCGCGGCGGCGGGCGCCCGGACCACGAGCGTGGACCTCTCGAACACCTACCTCAGCTGGGGCGAAGACCACTTTCGCCGCAACGACCTCGACCCGGGCGCGCATCGTTTCGTGCGCAGCGACGCGCGGCGTTTTCTCGAAGGCTGCCGCGAGCGTTTCGCCCTCGCCTTCGTCGCGCCGCCGAGCTTCAGCCGCTCGAAAGCCGCGCCGGACTTCACGATCCAGGAGGACCACGGCGCCCTCCTGTACGCCGTGCACGAGGTGCTCACGCCCGGGGGCGTGTGCTGGTTCTCCACGCACGCCCGGGGCTTCGTGCTCGACGCGGGGCTGGCCCGGCGCTTTCACGTGGAGAGCGTCGACACGGTGCCGCGCGACTACACGCGCAGCCCGCACGTGACCTGGCGCCTCGTGCGAAAGCGATGACGGACGGGGAGGCGCGCGCCTTGCGGCGCCTGCTTCTCGCCCGGGAGCCCGCGCGGGTGGACCAGGGCATCGCGCTGGCCGCGGCCCTCGGTGCACCGGCGCTCGACGCCCTGCTCCGGGAGAGCGCGGTCCGCGGAGGGAGGCTGGTGGCGGGCAAGCCCTTCGCCGGCGTGGGGGCTCACCAGCCGCTCCGGGAGCGGGCGCTCCGGGGCCTCATCGCCCGGCACCCAAACCCCCGCTGGCGGCGCTCCCTGCGCCACCTCGAGGTCCATGGCGCCGGCCGGAGCGGCGCCGCGCCTCTCGCCGCCGAAGCCCTCGGCCGCTTCGAGGCCGCGCGCACGCTCGCGCTCCTCCGCCTCGCCGGGCTGCCCCGCTCCTTTCCGCCGGCGCTCCGGCGCCTCCGCGTCTACGACGTGGGCGGCGAGGACTTGCTTCCGCGCATCGGCGAGGCGCTCGCGGGAACGCTCTGGCGCCTGGACCTCGAACAGCTCCCGGTGCTCGACCTCGCGGGCGTCGAGCAGCTCCGGGCCCTCCGCGTGCTCGGGCTACGGGGCCTCCGTCGCCTGGTCCGCGTGGACGCGCTCGCCGGCCATCCCGCGCTGCGCGTGCTCTCGCTGCGCAGGCTGGGCCTCGGGCCCGAGCCCCTGCCCCCGCTGCCGGCGCTCCGCGTGCTCAAGCTCGAGGGGGGCCCGGCGCACATCGCCCTTCGCCCGGAGGCGCTCCCGCGACTCCAGCGCTTCGCGGCCCGGGACCCCGGGGACGCCACGCTAGCCGGGCTCTTCGCGCTCCCGACGGTGGAGCACGTACGCATCGAGGGCGCGCTGCGGCGGCTTCGGCTGGCCGGAATCGGGCCCGGCGCGCGGCTTCGGCGTCTGGAGCTGCTCCATTGCGCGCAGGTCGACCTTCGCGGCGTCGCCGAGGCGCCGGCGCTTGCCGAGCTGACCGTGCGCGGCTCCGTCGCCGTGGACCTCGCGCCCGTAGCCGGCGCGCCGGCCCTTCGGCGCCTGGCCCTCGCGGCG
>JBCCAW010000329.1:0-6683 GCA_039814655.1 Myxococcota bacterium
CGCCGCTGCCGCCGCCCCGCTGCACGCCGCCGGGGAGGCGACCGAAGGGCGTCGCCTGGCCGGCCCGGCGCGCCTCGACGCGGAGGGACACGACGGAGGCCGACGCGCGCTCGGCGACGCTGGCGAAGGCGTCACCGAGACGGTTGGCGAAGGCGATGCTCGCGTCTCGCTCCTCGTCGGGGCCGGCCTGCGCCGCGGCCGGCGGGAGCGCGAAGAGGGCCGCGGCGCCGAGAAGCACGGGAGCCGCGGAGGCCAGACCGGAGGAAGAGCGAACGCGGGCGCGAAGGGGCTGGGACTGCATGAAACCTCGGGGTGCACACGGGGATGCGCTCCGTCAACAGCCCGAGGAGGCGCGCATTCCGCGCGGCGCCTGTCGCGGCCGAGGCGGCCGTGCTCAGATGCGCGCATGGTGCTCGCGCTCCCTCAGCGCCCGGACCGCTACCTCCGGAGTCCTCGCTTCGTGCGCCGCGGGGCGGCGCTCCGCGTCATCGCCTGGGAGCCCGGCACCGCGCGGGAGCAGGTGCTCGAGTTCCCGGTGCGGCCGGAGGGGCTCGGCCCCGGGCGGGTGGTCGCCGAGGCGGCGGCGATTCGGGTTCTCGGCGACGCGGGCGAGCCGGCCGGGCCGGAGGCCGAGCTGCAGGTGAGCGAGGGCGGCTGGCACGCGGAGCTCCGCCTCGGTCCGGTCTGCGCGCTCTGGGTGACGCCGCCCGGCGGCGAGGCCGTATGCGCCTGGCGCGCACGGGGTACGGCCGCGGCGCCGGCGCTCGTGGCCACGCCGGCCGGCGCCTGGGTGGCCTGGCACCACGACGTCCGCGAAGACACGGGCGCGCCGGACGTGACGAAGTGGATCGCGCTCCGCTTCGTGAGCGCCGCGGGGGAGGTGTTCGCGCCGGCGGCGCCCATGACCGACCGGGACCGGGACCGCGAAGGCGAGGAGCAGGGCTTCGAGTTCCCGGCGCTGGCGACGGGGCCCGACGGCGCGCTGGCCGTGGTGGGCCGCGGCTCGCACGCGCGCTGGTTGCAGCGCGTGGATGCGTCGCGTTTCGGGCCGCGGGAAGCCGTGGGCGCGGCCGGCTGGGGCTGCCGGGGCCGCCGCGCGAGTGTGGCGCTCGCGGGGGATACGCTCCTGGTGGCCCACCGGGTCCGGGAGGGCATCGCGCTCGACCGGGTGCCGGCGCCCACGGGCGGACCGCCGGCGCTCGTGCCCGCGCCGGCGGACGAGCTGCGCGCGGCCGTCGCCGTCGACGGGGCGCTTCCGGAGCTGGCCTCGCGCCAGGGCCTGTCCACCTACTTTGGCGACATTCAGCAGCACAGCGCCCACTCGGACGGGGTGGGCAGCGCCGAGGAGGTGTACCTCCGCGCCCGGGACCGCTACGGGGACGACTTCGTCGCGCTCACGGACCACGAGTCGTTCCTGGGCAAGCGCACCGGGCCCGGCGAGTGGGCATACCTGATGGACGTGGCCGACGCCTTCGAGGCGCCGGGGGAGTTCGCGACGCTCCTGGCCTACGAATGGACCGGCCAGCGGTACCCGGGCCCGGGGCACAAATGCGTGTACTGGCCCCGGCGGCTCCCGCTCGTGAGCCGGGACGAGGTGCCGGAAGGGCGGGCTCTGGTGGCGGCGGTGGCGGCCCGCGGCGGCATCGCCTCGCCGCACCACGTGGGCTGGACCGGGGCGGACGTGCCCGGGCACGCGGAGGACGGGCAGCCGCTCTTCGAGATCTGCAGCTGCCACGGCTGCTACGAGTATCCGGAGCACCCGCTGGGCCAGCGCGGCGAGCTCGCGGGCGAGACGGTCCAGGCGCTGCTCGGCCAGGGGCTTCGCTTCGGGTTCACGGCGAGCTCGGACAGCCACGGGCTGCTCTGGCACCACGGCGAGAGCCGCAAGCGTGACCCCTACCGGACCGGGCTCACGGCGGTGCAGGCGCCGCGCCTCGACCGGGCGAGCGTGTTCGCCGCGCTCCGGCGCCGGCGCTGCTACGCGACGAGCGGCGTGCGCATCGCGCTCGACGCCACGGCCAACGGCCAGCCGCTCGGGAGCTTCTTGGCCGCGGGGCCGATGCACATCGACGCGGTGGCGCAGGGCACGGGCGCCCTCGAGGCGCTGGAGCTCGTGGGGCCCGAGGGCGTGCTGGCCACGGGCGAGCTCCGCGGAGCCGCCGCGTCGCTCCGGGCCGAGGTGCAGGCTCCCTGGGCCTACCTGCGGGTCACGCAGGTGGACGGGGAGATGGCCTGGGCAAGCCCGTTCTTCGCAGGCTGAGGCCGCCTCCGTCGCGAAGCCGCCGCCCGGAAGCGAGCGCCCCCAGCTGCGGACCTCGTGCCGGCGGGTACGGCGCCCTACGTTCGGGGCGCGCGGCCCGGCCGCCACAAGGAGCGCATCATGAGCAAGAGCCTCACCGTGTACGAAGGCCAGAAGATCGACATCCATTTCGACGGCGCGAAGTGCATTCACTCGCGCTTCTGCGTGCTGCGCCTGCCCCAGGTGTTCCGGGCCAACGTGGAGGGCCCGTGGATTCATCCGGACGCCGCCGACGTCGAGGAGCTCACGGCGCTCGCGCACACCTGCCCGAGCGGGGCCATCACCTACGTGCGCAAGGACGGCAAGGAAGAGGCCGCGGGGCCGGTCAACACGGCCCGCGTGTGGGAAAACGGCCCCTACGAGGTGCGCGGCGAGATGACCTTCGCCGGCTCCGCCGCGGCGCACCCGCCCATGAAGCGGGCGGTGCTCTGCCGCTGCGGCGCCTCGAAGCACAAACCCTTCTGCGACGGCACGCACGCCCAGTTCGACTTCTCCGCCTCCGGGGAGCTGGCCACGCGCGAATCCGAGGCCCTCGAGAAGCGCGCCGGCCCCCTCGAGGTCACGCCGCTCAAGGACGGACCGCTGAAGGTCATCGGCAACATCGAGGTGATCAAGGGCGCGAGCGGCAAGACCATCGACCGGCAGAGCAAGGTGTTCTTCTGCCGCTGCGGCGCGTCGAAGAACAAGCCCTACTGCGACGGCAGCCACACGAAGATCGGGTTCAAGGCCGACTGAGGGCGGCGCCGCGCCGCATCGAGCCTCGCCTGATGAAGCCGCCGACCGTCGCCCAGGTGCACGAGCTCCCGCGTCTCTACGAGACCGCGGTGGAGGCGGCGTTCATCGACCGGAACGGTCACATGAACGTGCAGCATTATCTGGGCGTGCACGACGCGGCGGGCTGGCCCTTCTTCCGCTCACTCGGCATCGACGACACCTATTTTCGGGAGCGGAAGCTCGGCATCTTCGACCTCGAGCACCACCTCCGCTACTTCGACGAATGCCAGCTGGGCGACCGGCTGGCCGTGCATGGCTGGCTGCTCGCGCTGGGTCCGAAGCGACTGCACGCGCTCTGGTTCATCGTGAACGAGACGCGGCAGAAGGTGGCCAACAGCCTCGAGTTCGTGTGCACGCACGCGGACCTGGCCGCCCGGAAGACGGCGCCCTGGCCGGACGACGTGCACCGTGAGCTCGAGCGCGTTTACGAAGAGCAGGGACGGCCGAGCTGGCCGGCGCCGGTCTGCGGCGTGATGGGCGTTTAGCCGTCTTCAGGCGCCGCCCGGGAGCTGCCAGAGCGGGGCCAGCGGGAGCGGGTGCGTCTCGAAAGGCGCGACCTGCACGACGGCATCGGCGGCCCAGGTGCCGAGCGCGAGCCAGAGCGCACCTTCCCGGCGGTACACCTCGAGGGTCTGCGCCGCGGGGTCGAGGAGCCAGAGGTGGCCGATGCCGTGCTGGGCGTAGAGGGGCATCTTCTCGACGCGGTCGAAGCGGGCGGTTCTCGGAGAGAGCACCTCGCAGACCCAATCCGGCGCGACGGTGAAGGGACCGCGCCCCTCGGGTGCAACGAAACGCTCGACGCGCCACGCAGCGAGGTCCGGCGACCGAAGCTCATCGCCGATGCGGAGATCGGGCTCGATCAACAGCACCCAGCCTCCACCCCCGTCGAAGCCGAAGGGACCGTCGAGCGAGGCGCAGAGCTTCGACGTTGCCCGCGCATGCGGCAGGGCGGGCCGGGGCAGCACGCGCACCTGGCCCGCCACGATCTCCGCGAAGTACCCCTCGGGCACCGCATCGAGCTCTTCCCAGAGCTCCTCGAAGGTCCGGGCGCTCGGCAGCTTGGCCATGGATTCCATCCTAATCCTCCCATCGCCCGTTCGGCGAGCGGGGGCGGTCTTCGCCGCGGCGAGCGTCCAGTTGCCTTTGGGCTCAGCCTCCCGTCCGAGCGATCCAAGCCTCGACCTGGTCGCGGAGCACGGCGAGGGTGACCGGACCGCTGCCGAGCACGACGTCGTGAAAGTCGGCCAAGGAGAACTGGTCGCCGAGGGCGGCGCGGGCTTCTTCGCGGAGGGCGAGGATGGCGCGCTGGCCGACCTTGTAGCCGAGGGCCTGCCCCGGCCAGGAGATGTAGCGGTCGACCTCGTTCTCGATGTTCGTGGCGCTGAGCGGCGCGTGGGCCCTGAGGTAGGCGATGGCCTCGTTCCGGCTCCAGCCGAGGTGGTGCAGCCCGGTGTCGACCACGAGGCGGCCCGCGCGCCAGGCGTCGAAGGCGAGCATGCCGAGGCGGTCGAGGTCCGAGCCGTAGAGGCCGAGCTCGTCGGCGAGGCGCTCGGTGTAGAGGGCCCAGCCTTCGACGTAGGCGTTGTCGCGGAAGTGCCGGCGGAAGAGCGGCAGCGCGCCCTGCTCGGTGGCGAGCGCGATCTGCAGGTGATGGCCCGGGATCGCCTCGTGGAAGGCGAGGACCTGCGCCGTGTAGCGGGGGCGCGTCTCCGGCGCGTGCAGGTTGATGAAGTACTCGCCCGGGCGGCTGCCGTCGGGCGCCGGCGGGCGGTAGTAGGCGATGGTCGTGAAGGGCGCCTCGTAGTCCGGGATGGGCACGACTTCGACGGGCGCGCGGGGGAGACGACCAAAAGCGCGGGGCAGCGCGTCGCGTGCAGCGTCGACGGCGGCGTTGGCGCTGGCCAGGATGCCCTCGCGGCTGTCGAAGCGGAGCGCCGGGTCGTCACGGAGCCTAGCGAGCGTGGCCTCGAGGGAGTCCGTGCCGAGGGCCCGGGCGCCGAGGGCCGCGGTCTCGGCATCGATGCGCGCCATCTCCTCGCGGCCGATGGCGTGCAGGGCGTCGGGTGTGAGGTCCGTGCCCGTGTGGTTCCGAATCTGCGCGCGGTAGCACGCGGCGCCGTTGGGCAGCGCGCCCACCCCCGTGCGCTCCTCGGGGCGCGCGACGGGAAGCACCGCGTCGCGCAGGAAGGTGTGGGCGCGAGCGAGCGCCGGGCGCAGCTCGGTCTCCAGGAGCGTGCGGACCGCCGAGGCGAACGTGCGTTCGGCGTCCCACTCGAGCTCCGCGACCGCCGCCTGGAGCGGCCACTCCGCGAGGGGTTTCGCGACCTGCGCTTCGAGCATGGCGACGACGCGGCGGGCGGTCTCGGCGTTGGCGACGAGGCCGGCCTCGAGACCGCGGCGGAGGTTGGCGACGGTGGCGTCCGCCACGGCGGGCATGGCCTCGAGGCGCGCCAGATAGGCGGCGCCCTCGGCCGGTGTGCCGAGCGGCTGCACCTGCGGCACGTGGTTGAAGGCGGTGACGAGGTTGGAGCGCGCGGAGAGGCTCCAGGTCTCGAAGGCGCACACGTCGGTGGCGCGCTCGGCCTGGAGGCGCTGGACGAAGAGGTCACGCGTGACGCGGTCGCTGGGCGAGAGGCCCGCGGCGGGAAGGGCCTCGGCGCGGGCGAGGAAGCGGTCGCGGGTGGCGCGGGCGGCGACGAGGCCGGCCTCGGAGACGTCGCCGAGCCGGTCGTCGTAGCGATGGTCGCCAAGCTGCGTCGCCCACTCGGGCGCGCGGCGCATGGCGTCTTCCCAGTGGCCCGTGAGGAGCGCAGCGAGCGCTGGGTCGTCGATGCCGGCGACGACGTCGTCCGTCCAGGGCGAGGGGGCGGGCGCGTCGTGGGGTGCGGGGGGCGGGGCCGCCGGCGTGGTGGCGCAGGCCGTCAGGAGGACGAGGGCGACGCGGAGCGGGAAAGGCATGCGGAGCGCAGCCTACACGGGCCCGCGCTGCGGTCGGGGCGCGCCGCGGGCGGCGAAGCATCGCTGCGCCTGTGGGTGTCCTCACTTCATCGGGGCCGCCCGTAGGCTGCAGGGTTTTCGGTCCGAGTCGCCGGCGGACGCCGACCCGTCTCGACGGCTGCACGTAACGCCGCCAGACGCCGTCGCCGCGGACTAGGATCTTTCGGGCTTCCTCACGCCCGGCGGCAACGTCATGGTCTTTGGCCCGCGGTGAGTCGCGGCGTGCTCCGGCGCGCTCTTCGAGGGGTCGCCGCGGCGCCGCGGGGCGGAAGATCGGGCCGGCTAGCCACACGCACGTGGCGGATCAACCCACCATGAACGCCGCGCACACCGCCGCCGCGAGGGCGAGCGGATCCATGGGCTGAAGGAGACAGCCGTGCACGCCCAGCTTCGAAAGCGCGCGCCACTCGTCGGTCCCGCCTTGCCGCGTGATCGCCAGGAGAGGGACGTGCGTGTCGGCGGCACGCAGCGCTGCGCCGAAGTCGATACCGCTCATCTCCGGTAGGAGAAGCTCGAAAATGACGAGGTCGTAGGGCTCGCTCACCAGAAGACGCAGCGCCTCGCTGCCGCTGCTCGCATGGCCGATCTCCATCCCCGGGAGGTGCGTGGTGAG
>JBCCAW010000029.1:0-20362 GCA_039814655.1 Myxococcota bacterium
CCAGCTCGCCCCGGTCGAGGGCGCCCGCGAGCGCGGCCACCACGTGCGGCGCCAGCCGCTCGGCCATGGGCGCGACGAGCACCCCGCCGTGGGCCCGGGCCAGCAGCCCACGCTCGTGCACGAGGGAGCCGCTAGCCAGCGTCTCGGCCAGCGCGAGGCCGCCGTAGAGCCGGTCCTCCGTGACGTGCCCGGGGAGCGTGAGCCAGGGGGCGGCGCCGACGAGCTCCCGGGTCCAGGCCAGGACGGCGTCGCGGCGGGGGTCCGCCCCGGAGCGCAGCCATACGCCGCCGAGGCCGAGGGGATCCACCGCGAAGAGCGCCAGCGCCCGCTGGAGCGCCGGCCACCCGGAGGCATCTTGCCCGGCACGAAGACCGAAGGGCTCGGCCCGGGCGTCGCGCAGCGTGCCCACTCGGTCGCTCACGGCGTTTCCGCGTCGCCGAAGACCTGGGCCACGGCCTTGTCGACGCGCGCCGTCGAGCCGACGTCATCGAGCACGGCGCGCCGGAGCCGGTGCCGGAGCGCGAGCGGGGCCACCAGGCGCAGATGCCCATCGGCCACGGCCGGGTCGCCGGCGAGGCTCGCCGCGGCGCGGGCCGCGCGAATGAGCGTGAGCTCGCCGCGAAGCCCATCGGTGCCGAGCGTTTGGCAGAGCGCGCTCGCCCGCTCGACGGCCTCCTCGCCCACGTCCACGTCGTTGAGCCGGGCGCGCGCTGCCTCGAGGCGCGCCGTGAGCTCCGCTTCGTCGCCGGCGTAGCGGCCGACGAAGGCGTCGCCCTCGTCTTCGAAGGCCATGCGCCGCTTCACCACCTCGACGCGCGTGGCGAGCTCCGTCGGTGTGCGCACCTCGAGGGAGAGGCCGAAGCGGTCGAGGAGCTGCGGCCGGAGCTCGCCCTCCTCGGGGTTGCCGCTACCGATGAGCACGAAGCGCGCCGGGTGCCGCACGCTCACGCCCTCGCGCTCGACGACGTTCTCGCCCGACGCCGCCACGTCGAGGAGCAGGTCCACGAGGTGGTCCGGGAGCAGGTTCACCTCGTCGATGTAGAGAAAGCCGCGGTGCGCTCGGGCCAGGAGCCCCGGCGAGAAGCGGCGCTCCCCGCGCGTGAGCGCCGCTTCGAGGTCCAGGGCCCCGACGACGCGGTCCTCCGTGGCGCCGAGGGGCAGGTCCACGACGGGCACGGGCACCTCGACGACGCCGAAGTCACCGGTGCGCGCCGGGCACTCGGGGACGCACTGCGCGCCGGCCAGCGCCGGGTCGCAATGGTACGGGCAGCCCTCCACGACCTTCATCTGCGGCAGCAGCTGAGCGAGGGCCCGAATGGCCGTGGACTTGCCCGTGCCCCGGTCGCCGAAGACGAGGACGCCACCGACGTGCGGGTCCACGGTGGCGATTTGAAGCGCGAGCTTCAGCTCGTCCTGACCGACGAGCGCGGTGAAGGGAAAGGTAGCCATGCAAACTCTCCGCGCGGCGCCGCCGAGGCGGCATCCCTCCTAGGCTACCGCGGACGGCGCCATCGGCGTTTCGGGGTCGCTTCGGGGCTTGCCCTCGAGCGCGTCTTCGATCTCCGCCGCGATGGCCGCGGCCTCCTGCGCGTCGAGGGGAGGCTCGCGCGCGTCGTCCTCGCTGGACAGAGCGCCATGGTTGACCGGGCATCCGCGCTGCGGACGCCGCTGCGCGCGCCAGAGCGCCCAGGTGCCGACGGCGAGACCACCGAAGAAGACGGCCGCCGTTCCCGGCTCGAGGAGCAGCCAGGGCTCCTTGAGCACGCCCCACTTCGCGAAGATCTCGACGGGCGTCCACACGACGATCATGGCCGCGATGGCGTAGCGCACCGCCGGCCCCCAGCCCTTCTGCTGGTGGAGACGCACCAGCAGGTAGATGGACCCGGCGGCCGTGGCGAAGAGGAGCCCCTTCGTGAAGAGCGAATGCACGCCGAAGAGATGCTCGTCGTAGGCCCAGAGCAGGAGCAGATAGAAGGCCCACACGGTGGTCGTGTACTGAAACGCGCTCCGCGGCCCGTAGTTGCCGATGCGTCCGGTCACCAGGGGCCCGCGCATGGTGGGCACGTTGCGCCGCCACCAAAGGAAGAGCGTGCAGCGCGAAGACTCGAGGAAGAGCAGGTAGGCGCAGATCAGCGCCAGCGGACCCCAGGTGTGCTTCAGGAGCACGTACTCGCCGAAGAGGGCCACGAGCTCGCCGTCGTGCACGCCCACGACCTTGCCCACGCCGAGAATGCGCGAGGCGCTCATGAGCCCGTATTCGACGCTGCCCGTCCAGAGCAGGTTGCCGCCGAAGACGCCGAGAATGGTCTGCGCCGCGTCGGTCTTGAAGCGCGAGGTGAGCCAGATGACGAAGAGGCCGAGCAGGCTCAGAACGATGGCCGTCGTCCCGAGAAAGTCGGTCATCGGCAGCGTGCGCAGCTCGATGTCCTCGCCGGCCTGCGCGCGCACGAGCGCCGCATCGATGACGGCCCGGTCCGCGTCGCTCTTCGCGCTGATGCGCGCGAGCTCGAGCTCCTCGACCATGGACACGTCGTTGAACATGCGGGCGATCTGCCCATCGGCCGGCCGCGGGTCCGCGTGTCGGTACTCCGCCGCGTTGATGACGACCATGAAGAGGTGCGCCGACGCGAGCATGAAGAGCACGAAGATCGAGGTGAGGACCGTGCGGAGCCAGGCGTTCTTGCTCAGCGAGCCCGCGAGGCGCCGACGCTTCCGCTTGTGACGGCGCCGCGGCGGTCCACTCGGCGCGCTCGAAAAGCCCGTGCCCTCGAGGGCGTCGCTGGCGGGCGTGAGCGTGAGGTTGGCCTTGCTCTTCATCGTCACTCCGCGTCCGCCAGGGCCGGGTGGAAGGCCGGCTCGCGGCGCTCGGGACCGGGGAAGCGCATGCGCTGGGCGAGCGCTTGCGCGACGAAGAAGCCCACGGCTTCGAGGGCGAAGACGAGCACGTAGGCCGCGGCCGTGCGCTCGCCGAGAGCAAAGTTCGCGCCGTCCACCAGCACCGTGCCGAGGAAGCCGCCGGCGCCCATGGCGATGGCCTGGGAGGCGCCCCAGAGGCCCATGCGCGTGCCCTCGCGGGCGCCGCGTCCTTCGGTGGCGAGCGCCATCATGGCGGCGATGGCGGCGATGGCGAAGGCGCCGTTGGCCAGACCGAGGGCGAAGACGTTGGCCTTCAGCGGCCAGCTCGGCCCGACGAAGCCGCCGGCGACGAGACCCAGGAGCGCGAGGCCGCTCGCGACGCAGCCTCCGACGACCCAGCCCTTGAGCGAGGCGAGGGGCGAGCCCTTGAAGACCTGTGTCACCAGGGCGACCAGCGCCATGCCGAGGAAGGCGCCGCCGTGCTGCGTGCCCGCCAGGGACGTCGACTCGCCCGGCGTGAAGCCGAAGACGGCGCCGGCGAAGGGCTCGAGGATGAGGTCCTGCGCGCTGTAGGCGAGCATGGAGACGAAGATGAAGATGGTGAAGCGCCGGGCCTCGGACTCCCCCCAGACCTGCGCGAGCGCCTCGCGGAAGGCGGGCTTGGCCTCGGGCTCGGCCGGCGGCGCCAGCGCTTCGCCCTCGAGGCGAAACATGGCCACGAGCGTGAGCACCAGCGCCATGGTGGAGACGCCGCCGGTCACGGCGAGGAGGCGCTCGGACGAATAAGGGTCCAGGAGGCCCCCGGCGATGCCCGCGGTCAGGGCGAAGCCGAGGATCATCATCATCCAGACCATGGTCGCGGCCGCGGCCCGCCGCTCCGGCGCCACGCGCTTGGCCATGAGCACCAGGAGCGAGGTGCCCGCCGCGCTCACGCCGCCGCCGATGAGCGCGTAGGCCAGGATCGACACGACGAGACCCAGCACGAAGTGGCCGGCGATGAGCGTGGTGGCGAAGGCCGCGAGCGTGCCGCCAACGGCCAGGACGGCCATGCCGCCAACAATGAAGGGCGTGCGCCGCTGACCGACGTCGCTGCCGTAGCCCATGCGCGGGCGGAGGAGCTGCATGCCGTGGTGCAGCGTGACCAGTGCGCCGGGGATCATCGCGGCCAGCGCGAGCTCCACCACCATGACGCGGTTCAGCGTGGAGGTCGTGAGCACGACGATGGCGCCGAGCGCGGCCTGCACCAGGCCGAGTCGGAAGATGCTGAACCAGCTGAAATTGCGGTCCTCGGTCGAATCCATGGCCACTCGCTTCACGCCTGGCACCTCCGCGTTCCCGACTGCACGCCGCCAAGCGTTGGGAGGACCAGCTGCCTGATAGTTAGATTGACGGCCTGGAGTGTCAAGTAGGTTGGACACCCCGTCGTAAAGGTTTTTGGACACGTCGCCGGCGGGCTCCCTCGACGCCGGGCGCGGACACCAGTACATCCGGGCCATGAGCGACTTGA
The DNA here is from genome assembly GCA_039814655.1 of Myxococcota bacterium. Taxonomy (GTDB): domain Bacteria; phylum Myxococcota_A; class Polyangia; order Polyangiales; family Houyiibacteriaceae; genus CALCTH01. The sequence continues at coordinate 4,364 of JBCCAW010000029.1, forward strand.
GCACCCGCACGCTGGCGCCCGCGCTCGACGCGGAGGAGCACGAGGTTCTCGGCGACGACTTCGGCCGTGTCCTCGTCTACGGGCGTGGTCGGCAGGCCCCAGGGCCGCCGGTCTTGCTCGTGCACAGCGTCAACGCGGCGCCTTCGGCCATGGAGATGCGGCCGCTCTTCGAGGGCCTGGGCGAACGGCCAGTCTATGCCCTCGACCTGCCTGGCTTCGGGCGCTCGGACCGGGAGCCGCGCCTCTACACGCCACGGCTCATGACCGACGCGCTGCTCGCCGTCGCCGAGGACCTCCGAAAGCGCCACGGCGCATCGCCCGTGGACCTCTGCGCGCTCTCCTTGAGCTGCGAGTTCGCGACGCGCGCCGTGACCGAGAGCCCGGATCTTTTCCGGACGCTGGCGCTCATCAGCCCCACGGGCTTCGACCGGCGGGCGCCCTACGACGGGCCGCTGGGCGAGACCCGGGGCAAGCCCGTGCTCCGGAAGGTCTTCGGCTGCTCCGGGGCGACGCTCTTCGGCTGGCTCACGAAGCCCGGCGTGGTCCGCTACTTCCTCCGGAAGACCTACGGAAGCCGGGGCGTGGACCCGGAGCTCTTCGACTACGCGGTGAAGACGGCGGCGCAGCCCGGCGCCCGACACGCTCCCATCTCCTTTCTCTCCGGCTACCTCTTCAGCCGCGACGTCTCGCGCCTCTACGACCTGCTCGAGCTGCCGGTGTGGGCGTCCCACGGCGTGCGCGGCGACTTCGTCGACTACCGGGACTTGAACCGCATGGAGACGCGGCCGAACTGGACGCGCACGCAATACGCGACCGGCGCGCTCCCGCACTACGAGCTTCGCGAACGCTTCGTCGCCGACTACGAGGGCTTCCTGGCAAAGGCATCATGAGCGCGGACGAAGACGGGACCGTCGTCACGGACGCGGTCTTCGCGCGCCAGGGTGTGCGCTGGGGCTTCCGCGGCGACCCGCACTTTTGGAGCGCGCTCCAGGAGCGTTTCGTCGGCACGACGCAGGCCAGCCCCGAGGCCTTTCGGGAGGCGCTGAGCGCCGCCTTCGACGAGCTGACCGCGGAGGGGCGCTCCACGGCCCGGGGCCGCGGCCTCGCCCTCAGCTGGCTCCCGCGCGGCGGCCTGAGCGGCGGCATCATCGCGCTGAGCTTCTGGAACGACACGGCGCTGCCGCTCCTCGTCGAGCGCTTCGCCGGCCTCCGCTAGCCGCGTCGCGGTCTCCGCAGGGGCGAAGCACGCGACGGAACCCGGCGGCCAAGGGCGAGCGGCGCGCGCGTCAATCGCGCCGGCGTCGCCAGCCGAGAAGCAGCAGGCCGGCGAGCGCGCCGGCGCCGCCCGCGCTTCCCGCCGCGCAGCCGCCTCCGCCGCCGCCCGGCGCCATGCCCATGTCTCCGGTCGTGACCGTCATGTCAGACGTGGGCCCCATGTCCGCGGGCGGGGGGACGATGCCGTCGCAGCCGGCGTTGCAGCCCAGAGCGACCGTGCCGTTGCTGGCGCCGTCGTCGCAGGTCTCGCCGCCCGCCGTCCACACGAACCCGTCGCCGCAGGTCGAAGGCTGGCAGAGCGGGTTGCAGGCGTCGTTCGCGCTGGTGTTGCCGTCGTCGCAGGTCTCGCCCGTGTCGACCACCGCGTCGCCGCAGCCCGCCGCGTCGCAGCTCGTGCGGCACGCATCGGCGTCCACGTCGCTGTTGGCTGCGCCGTCGTCGCACTCTTCGGAGCTCGCCAGCACACCATCGCCGCAGACCGCTCGCGTGCAGGCGTTGGTGCAGTCGTCCCCGTCGTCGCTGTTGCCGTCGTCGCATTCCTCGACGCCGGTGTAGAGAATGCCGTCGCCGCAGGTCGCGTCGAGGCAGACGGCCGTGCAAGCGTCGTCGTTCGCGCTGTTGCCGTCGTCGCATTCTTCGCCGATGCCCGGCTGAAGGACCCCATCGCCGCAGAAGGACGAGACGCAGGTGTTCGAGCAAGCGTCGTCGTCGACCTCGTTGCCGTCGTCGCACCCTTCGCCCGTGTCGAGTACGCCGTCGGTGCAGAAGGCGAGCACGCAGCCGCCGCCGAGCGTCGCGCGGCAGGCGTCGGGATCCGTGTCCGAGTTCAGGGCGCCTTCATCGCAGTCCTCGACGCCCGCACGCACGAAGCCGTCCCCGCAGATGGCGACCTCGCAGGCGCTGGTGCAGTCGTCCGTCTCCAGGCGGTTGCCGTCGTCGCATGCCTCCGCGGCGGGATCGACGAAGCCGTCGCCGCACACGTTCGGACGGCAAAAGCGCGTGCAGGCATCCTCGCTGATGGTGTTCCCGTCGTCGCAGACTTCGCCCTCGGCGGGCTGCAGCACGCCATCACCGCAGTTGGGCGGCGGGTCGAACTGGAAGTTCCGGATGTCCGCCTGGAGCCCGAAGTCGATGCCCACGAGGTCCGCCGGCGTCGGGGTCATCAGCCCGCGGGCCACCGTCGCCGCGGCGGCCACCGAATCCCGCTGCACCTGAAAGTGAAGGTACGCGACGCGACCCGCCGCCGGCACGGTGACCGATTCGTACTCCCAGTCGACCGTGTCCGTCGACGCAAAGACACCGCCCCCGAGGCTCACGTCGCGGGTCGCGTCGCGACCGGCGTTGTCCATGACCATGCCGATGGCTGGATCGGTGCTGGCGCCCGGGAAGTCGTCCACGACGAACCAAAGCAGGCCTCCGGCCAGCGTCGTGCCGCCCGCGTCCGTCTCGACGACGCTGCAGCTCGCGTCGCATCCCAGCGTGCCCGCGGTACCCGTCGTACCAAAGCGTACCTTCACCGTGACCGCCGCCGGCCCCGGGTTCTCGATGATCTCGACAAAGCGCGCGTAGCCGGTGGTGCCCCCGTGCGGGACGAAGACGCGGCGCGTCACCCGGAGCCCATCCAGAATGTCGGTACCGAGGTCGATCTCCGTGCCGCCCCTCAGCGTCGTCATCGTGCCCCGGCTGGTGGTGCCGACGCTCCAGGTCTCCGTGACGGTGTTGCACGCCGTCGTAAGGCCGAGGTCTCGCGTGACGCAGAGTTGGCCCCAGCCGTCGTAGGCGTCCCGCGTCCCGTTTTCGATGTCGCCGAAGTCGCTCTGGATGTCCCAGAAGAACCCGGCCCCGTCGGTGCACCCCCATCTACCCGTGGTGAAGCTGCCCGACCCCGCGGAGAAACTACACTGGGCCTCCGCCGGGAGCGGAGTCCACGAGAGCGCGAGCAAGAGAAGGGACCCGATCCCAGCCGTCGCTGGCCGCACGAAAGAAGGAAGCCATGTCATGGGGACCTCGCGTGGGGAAGCGATGTCGTCGGCTGAGTCAGCCGATAAAGGCTAGATGTACCACTCCATCGGCTCGGAGAGAATCCCCCTTCCGTTCACAGCCGATCGAGCCCTCCGTTCACAGCCGATCGAGCCTTCCGTTCACAGCCGATCGAGGTAGGGCGCGAGGTCTTCGTCGACCTCTGGGTACGCCGGCTTGAGCGCCCTTAGCGCGTCCCGGAGAATCGTCGCCACGGCGAGCTTCCGATACCAACGCCGGTCCGCCGGTACGACGTACCAGGGAGCGCGCTTGGTGGACGTCTTGGCGATGGCGTCCTGCCAGGCCTTCCGGTAGTCGTCCCAGGCATCGCGGGCCACGAAGTCGTTCGCGTTGAACTTCCAGCGCACCGACGGGTCCTCGATGCGTTCGCGAAGCTGCTCGGCCTGCTCCTCCTTCGAGATGTGCAAGAAGAGCTTCACGATGGTCGTGCCCTCCTCGGCGAGCATCGCCTCGAAGTTCCGGATGTGCTCGAAGCGCCGCTTCCAGACCTTCTTTGGGACGAGGTCGAGCACGCGCACGACGGTCACGTCCTCGTAGTGGCTCCGGTCGAAGATGGCGATCTCTCCCCGGCGCGGCGTGTGCGCGTGAATGCGCCACAGGTAGTCCCGCTCGAGCTCCTCTTCCGAGGGCTTGCCGAAGGACACGGCGTGCAGGCCGAGCGCGTTCGTGTAGCGAAAGACGTCGCGAATGGTCGAACTCTTTCCGGATGTGTCCATGCCCTGGAGCACGACGAGCACGCGGTGTTCGTTCTCGGCGAAGATGCGCCGCTGGAGCTCGGCGATCTCCTGGCCGAGCGCGTCGAGGCGCGCGAGCCCTTCCTCCTTCTCACCCTGGAAGAGCGCGTCGTCGCGGGTGGGCAGCGTTCGAAGGTCGACCTTCGACCCGGGCTCGATGCGGTAGGTTTTCGTCACGTGGCTTCGTACCACGCGGCTTCGTCGTTCGGCGGAATGCTCCGGGTGCGGCGAAGCGGCGCGCGCTTCAACGCGCCCGCCCGGTCGTCGGTCCGAAGATTTAGGGCCCGCCTAGAATGGTCACTTCGCCGGAGTTGCCGTCGACGCGGACCCGCATGCCGGTCTGAATCTGTTGCGTAGCGAAGGCCGTCCCCGTCACCGCCGGCAGTCCGTACTCGCGGCACACGATGGCCGCGTGACTCATCATGCCACCCGTGTCGGTCACCGTACCGGCGATGCGCCGAAAGATGGGCGCCCAGCTCGGCGCCGTGAGCGGCGCCACGAGAATCTCCCCGTCCTGCACCTGGCCGATGTCGTTGCTGTCCGTGATGACGCGGGCCGGGCCTTCGGCGACGCCCGGCGACGCCGCGAAGCCACTCAGCCCCCCGTCATTGCTCAGCCCGCCGAGCCAGGTCTGGATCGACTCGCTGGTCACGCCCCAGAGCATGATGGTGAAGGGCTCGGTCACGACCTCCGGGGGCACACCGAGCGCCGGCGGTGGCGTCGACTTCTTCAGCGCCTCGAGAATGCCGCGCCGGCGCGCCACTTCCTTCGGGTAGGTGTACTTGCCGCGTGGTTCGGTCCCGACGGCCCAGGCGCCCATCATGTCCATGAGAGCGTCGGGAATCTCCGTACGCTTGAGGTAGAAGATGTCATCGGGCTCCTGAAAGAAGCCTTGCTGCACGAACACCGAACCGAGCTCACGCATCTTCCGCCAGAAAACCGAATGCCCCCAGTGCTCGACGTAGAAATTGTGGTTCTCTACGTAGTGGAACACGAGGCGTGCAAGCCCCACCTTCTGCTCGAAGTTCGCACGGTCATCGCCATCGAGAAGATCCGTGTACTCGGCGGTGACCCGGTCGCGCTCCGCGATGATCGCCGCCGTGGGGCGCTCGATGTTCTCGCCCGCCACCAGCCGGCCTACGTAGCCGTTGATGAAGGAGAGCGGAATGTCCATGTTGTCGGCCCACACGGCGTCGTTGTGGTGGAAGCCCGACCCGTTCGAGTAGTTGAACCACGGGTGTTTCGCGTCTTCGAGTTCGGCGAGCCATGCACGGCCGCTCGGGCTCTCCTGAAGAGACTTCTCGACCTCCGCAAAGGAGGCGCTGCTGTTTAGCCGGTCGCCGAGACCCAGCTCGACGGCGCGCTGGGAGAGCTTCCGGAGCTCCATGTCCGGGCGGAAGAGGTCCACGTCGATCCCCGCGACCATCTTGGCGATGGCCAAGTCGGGAATGTCCGGGAAGACCTGCTTACAAAAACCGAAGTAGTCAAGGTACGCTGCATAGCCCAGGTTAAGGAACTCGAAATGGTACTGCCAGAGTTCGAGACCCATATCGATCAGCGCGTGGTACGAGCGCGTATGGTCGTACATATGGCTCTTGCCGGCGCCGCTCGTGACCACCTCGAGGTCGACCATATCCGGCAGCTGCGCAAACTCCACGGCTTCGAGACGTGCGACGACGTCCTTCGCCTTGACCATCCATTTGTCGTAGAGTTCGTTCCAGTTTTGATAGTAGAAGCCCGCTCTCTCCATGAAGTGCGGCACGCGGCCTTCGATGTCGGCGGGGTTCGCGGCGACCGGCGTCAGGAAGCAATAGCCGTTGAGAATCCGGAAATCGACGCCAAGCGCAGGCGGCACCATGTAGTGGCGGCTGTTGTACTGAGAGAGCGAGTAGAGCGCGTACTCCGTGAAGGTCACGTCGAAGGGTGTGATGACCCGCGGCCAGTGAATCGAATCGCGAAACCAGAACTGGCTCTCCTCGTAGTCCTTTCGGTCCTCGGAGAAGAGGAGGTGCGAGGAGTACAGGTCCTGCCAGCCTTCACCCCCCGGCGGCGTTTCGATGTCGAACGGACTCGAAAATCGGTTCATCTTGCTCATGCGTTCACCCCACGCTTCATGGTCACGAATGGTTCCGGGCTTTACGGTTTACGGACCCGGATTGGCGAGAGAAGTGTCGAGACGACGCTCTCCAATCCTCCCTTCACGCCCGCCGAAACCGACGTGCGGGGCTTGTTGCTCCACACGGTCTCCGGGCGTGATTGGAGAAGGTGAACGACGGGAGCCCCAGCTTCTCCGTCGATCGCCCACTCCACGTCTTGCGGCCGGCCAAAGTGCTTCTCGGCTTTCCGCGCGAGCCGCGCGACGGCTTTGACCTCGTCGTCGGTCAGACACGAAGCCTCGGCGCGTTCGCCCTCCAGCGGGCGTCGCATCACAGCGTGGTCGACGACGACGACCTCCAGCTCCTTCTTCGAGACCGTGCGACCCACGATCTCGAAGACGATCTTGTCGATGACGTAGTGATCCGGCGTGACTTCCCCGCTCACGACGCTCTCGCCGAGCCCCCAGGCGGCGTCGATGGCGATCTTCGAGCGATCGCCATTGACCGGGTTGAGCGTCATGGCCACACCGCTCACGCGCGGCTCGACCATCTGCTGCACGCCGACGCTCATGAACACCGCGTCGTGGGGGAACTTCATCTCCTCGCGGTAGGCGATGGCGCGGTCCGTAAAGAGGCTGGCCCAGCACTCGACCATCTTGGCGAGCACCGCGTCGGCGCCGCGCACCCAGAGGTAGGTGTCGTGCTCGCCGGCGAAGCTCGCCCCGGGGAGGTCTTCGGCCGTGGCGCTCGAGCGCACGGCCACCGGCACGTCGGTGCCGAGGCGCTCGCAGAGTGATCCGTAGGCTTCACGTACGGCGTCGGCCAGGGCAGGGGCCGGCTTCACGCTCCGCACGATCGCCTGAATCTCCTCAGCGCGAGAGCGAAGGGCGTCGACGTCGGAAATATCGATTGAACGCAGGGCGTCTTTCAGCCGCTCATCGGCGCCGCCTTGGCGCATCGACTCTTTGAAAGCGTCCACGGTGACGGCGAAAGCCGGCGGAACGGGTAGTCCAGCCGCTATCATGGCGCCTAGACTCGCGCATTTTCCGCCTACCTGCGCGTGCTGAGTCTCGTCGTATTGGTCCAGCCAGAGAACGCGCATTCAAGCCTCATGCTCGCACCATCAACGGAGGTGGAGCCTCGGAGTATGCCGAGGCGTTCCGCTCTGCGCAAGACCTTCCCGCATGGCGGAACGGCGTGCGTTCTGCGCGCCGGACCCGCCATCAGGGTAGCGGAGCGCGCGTGGCGACGCAGGGCGCGGAGGCGCTACTCGCGGTCCGACAGAATCTTCGCCGCCGCCAAGCGGCCGCTCTGGGCGGCCATGGGCACGCCGGCGCCGGGGTGCACGCTCCCGCCGGCCAGGTAGAGGCCGCGGATCTTCGTCGAAGCGGCCACGCGCGAGAGCACGGCGCGTGGCCCCTTCGAGCGCGGGCCGTAGAGCGAGCCGCCGGCGCCGGGAAAGAGCGCGTCGAAGTCGAGGGGCGTCGTCTCGACGCGTGCCGTCTCGCGAAAGCTCAGCCCGGCCCGGCCCAGCACGGCCTCCGTGGCCGCGCGCGCGGCGTCTTTGGCCGCGTTCCCCCAACGCTCCGCTCGGTCGCCCGTCGGCGGCGCGTTCACCACGACCAGGAAGCGCTCGAGGCCGCCCTCGCCAGGGCCGTCGGCGCGGTCCTGCGCGCACACGTACACCGTCGGGTCGTCGGGCACGCGCTCCTCGCCGATGAGCGCCCGGAACTCCGCCGGGTAGTCGTCGCCGAAGAAGACGTTGTGATGGAGCAGCTCCGGGCCGCGCGCCTCGCCGCGGAGCGTGATGGTGAAGGCCGACATGGAGCGGAGGTCCTTGGGCGTCGGTCGCGCCGCGCGGGCGCCGGCGGCGCCGAGCAGCCCGGAACCGAGCGCCGACACGTCGCCGTTGAACGCCACCACGTCCGCCGAGTGTTCGCCTTCCGCCGTCCGAACGCCGCGCGCCCGTCCGCCGCGCACCACGATGGACTCGACGGGAGTGCGGAAGCGAAAGCGCACGCCGAGCTTCGTCGCGAGCGCCTCCATGCCGGCGATGACGCCGCGAAGCCCGCCTTCGGCCCGGAAGACGCCCTGGGACTCGGCGTAGGTGATCAGGTTCAGCGTGCCCGGCGCCTCAAAGGGCGAGGAGCCGACGTAGGTCGCGTAGCGGCCGAAGAGCTGCCGGAGCCGCGGCGAGCGAAAGCGGCGCACGAGCGCCTGCCACATGGTCCGGTGGCTCTCGAGGGACGCCAGCGTCGCGAGCCCGGCGCCGCCGAAGCGCTTGAAGATGCCGCCCACGGTCAAACGCTGGTCGCGGAGGAAGTACGTGTCCGAGATGTCGAACATGCGCTTCGCGTCGTCCTGAAAAGCGCGAAAGGCCGACGCGTCGGCGGCGCCGAACATGGTCCCGATGGCGTCGGCGCTTCGCGCGCCGTCGTCGTAGAGGTCGAGCGTCGCCCCGTCGCTCCAAGTGTGCCGCGCCACCACTTCCGCGCGCTCGATGGGCACCGCCCTGCGGAAGTCCTCGCCCGCCGCCGCGAAGAGCTCCTCGAAGACCCAGGGCAGCGTAAGCACCGTCGGCCCGGCGTTGATCTGCGCGCCGTCGACCTCTTGTGTGCGGATCTTCCCGCCGGCCTGTCCGTGGCGCTCGAGCACTTCCACGGCGTCGCCGCGGGCGGCCAGCTCGATGGCGCATGCGAGGCCTCCCACACCGGCCCCCACGACGATCACCTTGGCCACGGCGAAGCGGTCTAGACTTCCCCTCCGCCCTACGCCAGGGCTAGATCGAGCGTCACGGCTTCGGGGCCCAACGTCGCGGTCACATCCCTCATGTCGGCGGGGGTGACGCCCGAAGCAAAGCACCGGCTTGCCACTCCGCGCCGGTCCACTACGTAATCGCCGAAAAGTTACAGCCATGACGGACGAGTACGAGATCTTCGACGGTGACATCGCCATCGTCGGCATGGCCGCGCGTCTCCCGGGCGCGTGGAGCCCCGAGGAGCTCTGGCAGAACCTCGTGGCCGGCAAGGAGGCCATCCGCAGCTACACGGACGAGGAGCTGATTGCGGCCGGCGAATCCCCGGGCCGGCTGCGGCAGCCCAACTACGTCCGCGCTGGCTCGCCGCTCGAGGGCGTGCCGCTCTTCGACGGCGAGTTCTTCGGCTTCAGCCCGAAGGAGTCGGCCATCATGGACCCGCAGCACCGGCACTTCCTCGAGGTGTCCTGGGAGGCCCTCGAGCGCGCGGGCCACCCGCCGGAGCGCTTCGACGGGCCCATCGGCGTCTTCGCCGGCTGCGGCATGGGCAGCTACTTCTACTTCAACGTCTGCTCGAACCAGGGCCTCGTCGACGACGTCGGCATGTTCCTCCTCCGCCACACGGGCAACGACAAGGACTTCCTCGCCACGCGCGTGAGCTACCTGCTCGACCTGCACGGGCCCTCGGTGAACGTGCAGACGGCCTGCTCGACGTCGCTGGTCGCCGCTCACATGGCCGTGCAGAGCCTCCTCAGCCGCGAGTGCGACATGGCCCTCGCCGGCGGCGTGACCATCGAGCTGCCCCAGAACCGCGGCTACCTCTACCAGGAAGGCGAGGTGCTCTCGCCGACGGGCCACTGCCATGCCTTCGACCATCGCGCCCAGGGCACGGTGTTCGGCTCCGGCGCCGGCGTGGTCGTGCTCCGCCGCATGGAAGACGCCCTCGAGGACGGCGACGTGATTCACGCGGTCATTCGTGGCACGGCCATCAACAACGACGGCGCCTCCAAGGTGAACTACCTGGCCCCGAGTGTCGACGGCCAGAGCCGCTGCATGGTCGAGGCCTACGGCCTCTGCGACGTGGAGCCCCGCTCCATCGACTACATCGAGTGTCACGGCACGGGCACCTACCTCGGCGACCCCATCGAGGTGGAGGCGCTCACGCAGGCCTTCCGCACGCAGACGCAGGACACGGGCTTCTGCAAGCTCGGCTCCATCAAGACCAACATCGGCCACCTGGACACGGCGGCGGGTGTGGCGAGCCTGATCAAGGCCACGCTCGCCCTCGAGAACGCGCAGATCCCGCCGACGCTCAACTTCGAGAAGCCGAACCCCACCGTCGACTTCGCGCGCTCGCCCTTCACCGTGGCGAGCGAGCTCGCGGACTGGCCCGCGCCGTCCGCACACCCGCGCCGCGCCGCCGTGAACTCCCTTGGCGTGGGCGGCACCAACGCGCACCTCGTGCTCCAGGAGCCCCCCGGGCGGCCGCTCCCGGACGAGGCCCTGCGGCCCGTGCAGCTCCTGACGCTCTCGGCGCGCACGCGCACGGCGCTCGGAGGCGCCTGCGAGCGCCTCGGCGCGTTCCTCGACGCGCACGCGGACGACGAGGAGACGCACCTCGCCGACGTCGCCTGGACCCTTCGCCACGGTCGCCGCGAGTTCGCCGAGCGCCGCGTCGTTGCGGCCCGGAGCAAGGCCGAGGCCGCCGCGCTCTTGAAGGACGCGGACCCGAACCGGGTCCCCACGCACACGGCGAGCACGGACGACCCGAAGCTCGCGTTCCTCCTGCCCGGCGGCGGCGCCCACTACGCGCTCATGGGCAAGGACCTCTACGAGACCGAGGCCGTGTTCCGGGAGGTCATCGATCGGGGCCTCACGCGCCTGAAGGAGACGCACGGCCTCGATCTTCGGGACCTGCTCTTTCCCGCCGGCGACGCGGACGCGGCCACGGAGGCGCTCGCCCCCATGGAGCGGCAGCTGCCGCTCATCTTCCTCGTGAGCGTGGCCATGGCGCGGCTCCTCGAGTCCCGCGGCGTGGTGCCCGATGCCTACCTCGGCCACAGCCTCGGCCAGAACACGGCCGCGCACCTCGCCGGCGTGATGAGCTTCGAGGACTGCCTCGGCCTCGTCGTGCTCCGCGGCCAGCTCCTCGACCGCGCGGAGGCCGGCGCGATGATCATGATCACCCTCCCCGCCGCCGAGGTGGAGCGGCGCCTGCCGGCGGAGCTCGACCTGGCCGTGGTGAACGGCCCGGAGAGCTGCGTGGTGAGCGGCCCGGCCGCGGCCATCGAGGCCTTCGAGGCCGAGCTGGAGAAGGACGAAGAGATCGACACGCGGCGCCTCGCCATCTCCTCGGCGGCGCACTCGCGGCTCCTCGACCCGGTGCTCGAAGACTTCGGCGCCTATCTCCGGAGCATCCCGCTGAAGAAGCCCGAGCGGCCCATCGTCTCGAACATCAGCGGCCGCTGGCTCACGGACGCCGAGGCCACGAGCCCGGACTACTGGGTCAAGCACCTCCGGAGCACGGTGCGCTACGCCGAGTGCGTCGAGACGCTCCTCGGCCAAGGCCGGCAGGTGCTCGTCGAGGCCGGGCCCGGGCGCACGCTCAGCTCGCTGGCGCGGCAGAACCGCGCCTTCATGAGCGGCGGGCACGCCTCCTTCCCGTCGCTCCGGCACCCGAAGGAGGGGGTCGGCGACGACGTCTTCTTCACCACCTGTCTCGGCCGCGTCTGGGCCAGCGGCGGCGCCATCGACTGGGAGGGCATGTGGGAGGGCGAGGAGCGCCAGCGCGTGGTGCTGCCCACCTACGCCTGGGACCACAAGCCCTACTTCATCGAGCCCGCGGAGCCCGTGGCCGTCGCGGCCAGCGCCGAGCTGGAGAAGCTCGACGAGGTCACCGACTTCGGCTTCGTTCCGCGCTGGCAGCCGAGCGTGGCCGACCCGGAGGCGGCGCCGGGCACCTACACCTACCTGCTCTTCATGGACCGCGGCGGCGTCGGCCAGCGCCTCCGGGAGCGGCTCCGGGCGCGCGGCCACAAGGTCGTCGCCGTGTACGAGGGCGACGCCTACGTGCGCCGGGACGAGGGCGAGCTCGAGTTCACGCTCAGCCCCGAGCGCGGCCGCGAGGGCTACGCCTCGCTCATGCAGGATCTGGTGGCGAGCGGCACCACGCCGGACCGCATCGCGCACCTTTGGCTCCTGGACGCGGAGGACACCTTCCGGCCGGGCTCGAGCCTCTTCCATCACCACCTCGAGCGTGGCTTTTGGTCGCTGCTCTTTTTGGCGCAGTCCCTCGCGGACGAGAGCGTGGCGTCGCCCTTCCACATCGACGTCGTCGCGAACGGCGCGCTTCAGGTGGCGGACGAGGGCCTCGCCTATCCGCAAAAGGCCACGGTGCTCGGCCCCGTGAAGGTGCTCAGCCGCGAGCTCGACAGCGGTACGGCGCGGCTCCTCGACGTGCGCCTCCCGCGAAGGAGCGAGCGCCTCTTCGGCGGCTCGCTGCGCGCCGCGCTCCTCGATCCGCTCAGCGGGAAGAAGCGCGTCGAGGCCGGCCTCGACATGCTCGCCGACCAGCTCGAAGACGAGCTCCGGGCGCCGGGCGACGACGAGGTGGTGGCGCTGAGGGAGGGGCGCCGGCTCCGCCAGACCTTCGCCGCCTCGCCGCTGCCGCAAGGCGGCGCGAGCATGCTGAAGGAAGGCGGCGTCTACCTGGTCACCGGCGGCCTCGGCGGCCTCGGCCTCACCATCGCCGAGCACCTCGCCTCCAAGGTAAAGGCGCGCCTCGTGCTGCTCGGCCGCAAGGCGCTACCGCCGCGGGACCAGTGGGACACGTGGATCGCCCAGCACGGCGATGACGACCGCATCAGCACGCGCCTCCGCCGGCTGCAAGCCGCCGAGGCCGCCGGCGGTGAGGTGCTCGTGCTCGCCGCCGACGTGACCAACGTCGAGGAGATGCAGGCCGTGAAGGACGCCGCGAGGGAGCGCTTCGGGCCCATCGACGGCGTCTTCCACGCAGCCGGCGTCGTCGACGACGATCTCCTCGCGCTCAAGACCCTCGAGAGCGTCGAGCGCGTCTTCGAGCCGAAGATTCAGGGCACGCGCGTGCTCGACTCGCTCTTCGAGAGCGGCGAGCTCGACTTCCTTGTGCTCTTCAGCTCCACCTCGACGGCGACGGCGCCGGCGGGCCAGGTGGACTACGTCGCCGCGAACGCCTTCCTCGACGCCTACGCGCAGAGCCGGCAGAGCGACGCGACGCGCGTGCTCTCGCTCCACTGGGGCATCTGGAACGAGGTCGGCATGGCCGCCGAGGCCATGCTCCCGGACGACGGCGTGGCCGTGGGCGAGAAGGTCGGTCGCCAGCCCGCGCACCCGGTGCTCGACGCGCGCGTGCGCGACGCGCGGCGGGAGTCGGTGCTCCGCGGCTCCCTGAGCCCGGAGACGCATTGGCTCCTGGATGGCCACCGCACGCGCAAGGGCCAGGCGCTCGTGCCTGGTACGGGCTACCTCGAGCTGCTCCGCGCGGCGCTTCGCGCGAGCGGAGAGCCCGGGCCCTTCGAGGTCGAGGACCTCTTCTTCCTCCGGCCCTTTGCCGTCGACGACGGCGAGCATCGGGACCTCTTCGTGAAGCTCCGCCCGTCGAGCCGGGGCTACGCCGCTGAGATCCGCGGCGGCGTGGCCGACGGAGAGCGCCGGGGCACGGTGCTCTGCGCGCAGGCGCAGCTCTCGCTACGGCCGCTTCCGGAGGCGGAGCCGCTCGACCTCGCCGCCCTCGAGGCGCGCTGCACGGCGCGCGTCTTCGAGCCGGACCCCGCGGGCATTCGCACGCAGCAGGAGCAGCACCTTCGCTTCGGCCCGCGCTGGCGGGTCCTGCGGAGCGGCGCCTTCGGCGAAGGCGAAGCCGTCGGGCGCCTCGCGCTCCAGGGCGCCTTCGCCGGCGAGACCGCCGACTACGGCCTGCACCCGGCGCTCCTCGACATCGCGACGGGCTGGGCCATGAAGCTCATCGAGGGCTACGAGGCCGAGCGCCTCTACGTGCCCGTCTCCTACGAGCGTTTCCGGCACTACCGGGACCTGCCGGCGAGCGTGGTGAGCTGGGTGCGCACGCGGGGCAAGGCCACGGCAGACGCGGACTTCGTCTTCTTCGACATCGTGCTTGCGGACGAGGGCGGGCAGGTTTGCGTCGAGGTCGACGGCCTCGGTCTGCGGCGCACGGAAGGCGAGTTCGGCTCGCTTCGCCCGGCGGCGAGCGAGGTGGAGTGGGACGAGGAGGGCGCGCGGGAGCTCAGCCCCGCCGAACAGCAGCTCGCCGACAACCTCGCTCGAGGCATCCTCCCGGCGGAAGGGCTGGCGGCCCTCGACCGCGTGCTCGCCGGCGGCGCCTTCCCCGGCGCGGCCAACCAAGCGGAGGTCTTCGTGAGCTCCATGGATCTCCCGAGCCTCGTGCTCCAGGCGGGACACACGGCCGGAGCCGCCGCCGCCGACTCGGGCCTCAAACTCGCCCGGCCGGACCTCGCCGCCGACTACGTCGCGCCGCGCGACGAAGTGGAGAAGACGCTCGTCGGCTTCTGGCAGGACCTGCTCGGCGTCGACCAGGTAGGCGTGGAAGACAGCTTCTTCGACCTGGGCGGGCACTCGCTCATCGCCGTTCGCCTCTTCGCGCGCATCAAGAAGGCCTACAGCGTCGAGTTCCCCATCAGCGCGCTCTTCGAGGCCCCGACCATCGCGAAGTGCGCCGGCCTCATCAAGGACGCCATCGGCGACCGGGGCGAGGACGCCGGCGGCGGGGGCAAGGGCAGCACGCCGAAGACCCGCTACACGCACCTCGTCTCCATGCACGCTGGCGACGGCGGGCCGAAGACGCCCTTCTTCCTGGTGGCGGGCATGTTCGGCAACGTGCTGAACCTCCGGCACCTCGCGCACCTCATCGGGACCGATCGGCGCTTCTACGGCCTGCAGGCCCGCGGCCTCTACGGCGACCAGGCGCCGCACGAGACCTTCGAGGAGATGGCCGAGGCCTACCTCGCGGAGCTCCGCACCGTGCAGCCGCATGGCCCCTACCTCCTCGGCGGCTTCTCCGGCGGCGGCATCACCGCCTACGAGATGGCGCGGCAGCTCGAAGATGCCGGGGAGCAGGTGGCGCTCCTCGTGATGCTCGACACGCCGGTGCCGCAAAAGCAGGCCGAGCTCACGCTCAAGGACAAGGTGCTCATCAAGCGCTTCGAGCTCGAGCAGAAGGGCCCGGCCTTCGTGGCCGAGTGGGCACAGAACCGCTGGGCCTGGGAGATGGGTAAGTTGCGGCGTCGCTTCGAGGACGCGGAGCCGGATACGACGCCGGAGAAGTTCCACGACGAGGCCATCGAGCGCGCCTTCTACCGGGCCCTCGGGCGCTACGAGGTGAAGCCGCGCGAGGGCACGGTGCATCTCTTCCGGCCGGCGCTGCCGGTCACCTACGACCTCGGCGACGGGCGCTTGCTCAACGAGGACCGCGATCTGCTCCTCGAGGACAACGGCTGGACGCCCTACGTGACCGAGGTGGCCGTCGAAGAGGTGCCCGGGGACCACGACTCCATGGTGCTCGAGCCCAACGTCCGCGTGCTCGCGCGGCGCATTCGCGCCGTCATCGAGGCGGCGGAGGCCAAGCAGCGTGGCCGCCGTGGCCAAGACCGCGCGGCGGAATGAGCACGCGGCGCAATGAGCACGCGGCGCAATGCACGACCCGAACAAGCCCACGAGCCATGCCCACCATCGACTGCGTCGTCCTGAACTTCCGCACCGCGGAGCTTTCGCTCCAGGCCGCCGGCGCCGCCCGCGCCGCGCTGGCGCGATATCCGGGGAGCCGCATTCATATCGTCGACAACGACTCGCAGGACGGGAGCCTCGAGCGGCTGAAGGCTGCGGTGGCCGAAGCCGCTTGGGAAGACGTGCGCGTGTCGTCCAGCGGCCGAAACGGCGGCTACGGCGCGGGCAACAACTTCGCCATTCGCCAGGCGCTGAAAGACCCGAACCCGCCGGACTACATCTACATTCTCAACCCCGATGCGACGCCCGCGGAGGACGCGGTGGCCGCGCTCGTGGACCAGCTCGAGCGGACGCCGGACGC
>JBCCAW010000650.1:0-3184 GCA_039814655.1 Myxococcota bacterium
GCCGACGCGGCGCCCGACGAGGGCGCGCCGGACGCCTGCGATGACGGCCGGCCCCGCTGCGCGACACCCGGCGGTCGCTGCGAGGGCGGAACGCTGGTCGTGTGCGCCGAAGACGAAGACCGCTGCCTCGTCGAGAGCCGCCGCGACTGCGAGGGATTGCCTGGAGGGAGCTGCAGCACCGAAGGCCCGCGCTGCGTGCTTCCGCCCTGCAGCGGGGTTCCGGCGCCCTGCTCGCTTCCTGGAAGGCGCTGCGAGGGGGACACGCTGGTCGTGTGTGCCGAGCTCGCGAGCGGATGTCTCGCCGAGGAGCGCCAGGACTGCGCGACGCTGGAGGCCGGGGGGCGCTGCGATCCGGCGCGCGCGGCGTGCACGGCTCCGCCGCCGGACCCCTGCGCCGGCCGTGCAGACACCTGCCTCGTGGCGAACCGCCGCTGCGACGGCCGGGAGGAGCTCGTGGTCTGCGCCGCGGACGCCTTCGGTTGCCTGAGCGAGACGCGGACCCTCTGCCGGACCCCGGCGCAGCCCGCCGCCTCCTGCGAGGCCGGGACGCTCGTCACATGCGCCGGGGGGGAAGCCTGCACCGGCGCCGACCTTTGCCGGCGTCCCGGTGCGCGCTGCGACCCGTCCACCGGGGAGCTCGTCGTGTGCGCACCGGACGCCTACGACTGCCTCCGCGAGCGGCGCACCGATTGCGCGTCCGTGACGCGCTTCGCGACCTGCGTCCCCGGCGGCGTGACGGCCAGCTGCCGCGTGGGGAGCGATCCCTGCGCGAACGTGCCTTCCTGCCGGCCCGAAGGACGCCTCTGCCTCGGGACCGAGCTCGGCATCTGCGCGCCGGACCCCTTCGGGTGCCTTGGCCTCGAGGTGGTGCGCTGCGGCGCCGCGGGTCGAGGCTGCGACCCAGCGACGCTCGCCTGTCGCTGAAAAAAGAAGTGAACGACGGTTCATTTCGTGTGTGCCTCCGGCTAGGCTGAGCCCATGGAGCTTGCGTTCACTCCGGAGGAAGAGGCCTTTCGTAACGAGGTGCGCGCCTTCGTCGCCGAAGCCTTGCCACCGCACCTTGCCGCCAAGGCGCGCGACGGGCGCCACTTCTCCATGCCCGAGGTCATGGAGTGGCACCGCATTCTCCACGCCCGGGGCTGGGCGGCGCCGCACTGGCCCGAAGCGCATGGCGGGCCGGGGTTCACGGCCACGCAGCAGTTCATCTTCAAGGAGGAGATGGAGGCGGCCGGGGCGCCGGGCCTGAGCCCCTTCGGCCTGGTGATGGTCGGGCCCCTTCTTCAGCGCTTCGGGACCGACGCGCAGAAGGCTCGCTTCCTCCCCAAGATCCTCAGCGGCGAAGAGGTGTGGTGTCAGGGCTACTCGGAACCCAACGCCGGGAGTGACCTGGCGTCGCTTCGCTGCGAGGCGCGCGACGCGGGAGACCACTTCCTCGTGACGGGCCAGAAGACCTGGACGACCTACGCGCAGTACGCGCAGTGGATCTTCTGCCTCGTTCGCACCTCGAGCGAAGGCAAGAAGCAGGCGGGGATCAGCTTCCTCCTCATCGACCTCGACACGCCGGGCGTGGAGGTGAAGCCCTTCGAGACCCTCGGCAACACCCCGGCGTTTTGCGATACCTACTTCGAGTCGGTGAAGGTGCCGAAGGAGAACCTCCTCGGCCCGCTCAACGGCGGATGGACCCTGGCCAAGGCCCTGCTGGGCCATGAGCGCACGCTCGTGAGCGCCGTCGGGGCCACGGCGCGCACGCTGCGCAACGCGCGACGCATCGCGGCGCACACCACGGGAGAGGACGGTCGCCCGCTCCTCGAAGACCCCCATTGGGAAGGGCGCATCGCGCGCCTCGAGGCGCGGCTCCGAGCGCACCGCATGACCGTCTACCGCGCGCTGGCGGAGCAACAGAAGGGCAAGCACCCGGGACCGGAGACCTCGATTCTCAAGCTCGTCGGCTCCGAGCTCGTCCAGCGCGCGGACGAGCTCTCCATGGAGCTCATGGGGCACGACGCCTTGAGCTGGCACAACCCGCCGGGCGTGGTGCCACCTTACGAGGAGAACGTGGGCCCGCAGTTCGCCTACAACCGGGCCACGACGATCTACGCGGGCAGCAACGAGATCCAGAAGAACATCATCGCCAAGCTCATCCTGGGCATGCCGAAGGCCTGAGGGGCGCCGACCATGGATTTCGACCGCAGCGACGACCAGACACTCCTCGCGCAGACCGTCGCCGAGTTCGCGAAGAAGGACTCGACGGTCGCGCGCTTCCGGCGCCTTCGAAACGAAGAGGGCGAGGGCTTCGAGCGCAAGGTATGGGCGCAGATGGGCGAGCTCGGCTGGCTCTCCGTGCCCTTTTCGGAAGAGCTCGGCGGCTTCGGCGGCAGCATGGTGGACGTCGGCCTCGTGCTCGAAGAGCTCGGCAAGAGCCTCGTCCCCGAGCCCTACCTCGCGAGCGTGGTGCTCGCGGGTGGGGCCCTGCGGCTGGCTGGCTCCGCGGCGCAGCGCGAGGCGCTCCTTGGGCCCCTCATGGCCGGCAGCACGGTGCTCGCCTTCGCCCATGCCGAGCGCGAGTCGCGCTACGCCCCGGAGCCTCGCTCGACGCTCGCACGCCGGGACGGCGACGCCTACGTGATCGAGGGCACCAAGGTCTTCGTGCTCGCGGGCCACGCGGCAGAACGCTTCGTCGTCAGCGCGCGCCTCGGTGACGAAGCGGCGCTCTTCGTGGTGGAGGCGGACGCCGAGGGAGTCTCCCGGGAGACCGTCCGCCTCATCGACGGGCGTCGCGCGGCCACCTTGCATCTGGCGGGCGTGCGCGTGCCCGGAGCGGCGCGCCTCGAGGCGGCGCCGGCCGCCGAGGTGCTCGCGCACGTGCAGGACCTGGGCGCGGCCGCGGCCGTCGCCGAGGCCGTCGGCGTCTGCCAGGCGATGCTCTCGATGACCCTCGACTACCTGAAGACCCGGGAGCAGTTCGGCGTGAAGATCGGGAGCTTCCAGGCCCTTCAGCACCGCGCCGTCGACATGTTCGTCGAGATGGAGCTGCTTCGCTCCATCGCCCTCGAGGCCGTGGGGCGCGCCGACGCCGACGCCGACGCCGTGCGCGGGAGGCAGGAGGCGGTGAGCGCCGCCAAAATGCAGCTCGCCACCGGCGGGGCGTTCATCGCTCGCCAGGCCATTCAGCTCCACGGCGGCA
>JBCCAW010000840.1:0-1726 GCA_039814655.1 Myxococcota bacterium
CGAGCACCTCGGCGACGTCTGGCGCGTGCTGAAGCAGGTGCGCGAGCCACACCTTGCCGAGAAAACCCGTCACGCCGGTCACGAGGAGGCGCTTGCCGCGCACGGCCTCGCGTACGGAGAGGGCGCCCGCGGCGGCGGCCTCGAGGTTGCCGTGGTCGCTGTTCATGGGCTTCGTCCCTTCGTTCATCGGGCGCTCATCCATCGACGACGGGCCAATCGTGGTCTTTGGCCAGGCGCCGAAGCTGCCGGTCCGGGTTGACGGCGCAGGGCTGGCCGATGGCGCTGAGGAGCAGCGCGTCGGCGCCGGACGCTCCGTAGGCCCAGCTCCCGTCCACGCTCACGCCGTGTTCCCCGGCGAAGCGGCGCAGCCAGGGCCCGGCGACGTTGCCGCTGATGACCGGCTCTTCGAGGCGCCCCGTGGCCTTGCCGTGGCGGAGCTCGAGGCGGTTGCAGATCAGGTCGTCGGCGCCGAGGACATCGGCCACCGGGCCCACCACGTGATCGACGTTGTCGCTCACCAGCACCACGCGCCGGCGGTCACGACGCGCCTGCTTGAGGAGCTCCTTGCCGACGTCCGTGACGTCGTCTTTCAGATACTCCTCGAAGTACTCCTCGCCGAGGAGCACGAGCCGGTCCTCGCTCATTCCCCGGAGGCCCATCCAGGTCATGCGCGCCTGGGCCGCGCCCACGCGCAGCTCACCAAGGAGCGCCAGCGGCGCCGCGAGGGCCACGTTGCCGAGGCGCGCGACGCGCTCGCCGACGCCCTGGCCGTTCGAGGCCAGGTAGGCGGCCGCGGCGAGCGTCGGCCGGCGGAGGAGCACGCCTTCGAGACGGAAGAAGGCAGCCGTGCGGGGAGCGTCGTCGGTCATGGCAGGCGGGAAGGCAGGCAGACGGGACGGGTTAGAGCGCCGGCGAGGGTCATGCGGGCGACCGAAGCGCGACGGGAATGCAAACTAGACTGACGTGTCAGTTTTATTCAGGACCCGGAGAACGCTGAATAGCTCATCTGAACTGACATGTCAGTGCTTTTTGTTTCGCAGCTGACGCGGATCGTCATCTCGGCGTCACGCTTGACCGCCTCATGTCGCCTTCGGCGCTAGGCCGTCAAGAGCGCGCGCGGGAGCGGGCGGGAAGCAGGACTGCGCCGAGCACCACTCCGCCGAGCGCCCCTCCGAAGGCCGATTGCGCGAGGCCGCGTGCCCCGATGAGGCCGAGGGGCAGCAGATCCGAGCTCACGGCTCCGACGACGAAGGCCGCCGCCCAGCCGGCGATGGAGTGCAGGGTCCACGGACCGGCGGCCGCAAACGCCCGGGCCTGCACGGTCCCGACGAGCGCCCCAAAGCCGGCTCCGGCGACCGCGGCCGTCGCGAGCAGCGCCGAGCGCGGGAGCGCGCCATCGGGCTCCAGCGCGGAGAAGAGGGCGCCGGCAGCCCAGGCCAGGCCGAAGGCGAGCGCCGTGCGCGCCACGAGCTGCGTGCCGCGTCCGAGGAGCTGGCCCTGGACGGCGCCGTAGAGCGCTCCCTCGAGCCCGCCGACCAGGATCATCGCGAGGACCATCGCGCCAGGCGCCGGCGCCTCTCCCGCAAGCCGCCCGACCCCGGCCCCGGCGGCGGTGGTGAGCAGCGTCCCCAGGCCCCCGGCGAGCGCATGGCCCGCAAGCCAGCGGTGGGGCCGCGTGGGGGAAGGCATGCGGGGAGTCCTAGCAGAGCGGCGATGCAGGCGCGAA
>JBCCAW010000652.1:0-3171 GCA_039814655.1 Myxococcota bacterium
AACCGCACCTGAAATTCCGCAAAGCAAGGCGATTTGCTGGGTCTTTCTGACCGCCGACAAGATTGGGGACTGGTCGGAAAACCCCTTCGAAGGCCTCCACAACGACGTGCCCATCACCCAGATGTCCCGGGGCATCGAACGGGACGTGCGGCAAATGGTGGGCGAGACGAAGCTCCCGCCGGCGCGGGTGCCCACGGAGTCCATCGTGCTTTGAGCGCGCCTCGTCGGCTCAGAGTTCCGCGGCGTCCGCGTCCCGCGTGCCGGCCTCGTCCCCGTCCGTCCATTCCTTGATGCGGTACTGGATCTTGCGCCGGCTGATGCCGAGCATCTCCGCGGCCTTCGCCGTGGACCCTCCGACGGCGTCGAGGGTGCGTTCGATGACGAGGCGCTCCACCTCCGCCATGGTCACGCCGGGCACCAAGAGGCCGAGGGAGCCCTCGTCGCTTCGCGGACCCGCCTCCCGCGCGCCGGGAAGCAACGCCTCGTCCACGGCGTCTTCCTCGGACAGCACCACGGCGCGCTCGACGGCGTTCTCGAGCTCGCGCACGTTGCCGGGCCAGGGGTAGGCCATGAGCGCCCGGAGCGCCGCGTCCGTGAAGCTCGCCATCTCGCGCTCGTTCTCCGCGGCGTACTTCCGGAGAAAGTGCTCGGCGAGGAGCGGGATGTCCGAACGCCGGGCGCGAAGCGGGGGCAGGTCCACCTGCACCACGTTGAGCCGGTAGTAGAGGTCCTCACGGAAGCCTCCGTCCTCCACCATCTGCTTCAGGTTTCGGTTGGTCGCGGCGACCACGCGCACGTCGACCCGGAGCGTCTCGTTGCCCCCGACGCGCTCGAACTCCCGCTCCTGGAGGAAGCGCAGCAGCTTCACCTGGAGCGGCATCGCGATCTCCGAGACCTCGTCGAGAAAGAGCGTGCCGCCGTCGGCCTGCTCGAAGCGTCCCGCGCGGCGGCTGACGGCGCCGGTGAAGGCGCCGCGCTCATGGCCGAAGAGCTCGGACTCGAGGAGGTTCTCCGCGAGCGCGGCGCAGTTGAGGCGCACGAAGGGCCGCTTGGCGCGCGGCGAGTTCTGGTGAATGGCGGCGGCGATGAGCTCCTTGCCGGTCCCGCTCTCGCCCTGCACCAGCACCGTGGCGCGGCTCCGGGCGACCTGCCCCACCATCTTGAGCACGCGCTGCATGCTCGGGTGGTCGCCGAGAATGCCGCCGAAGCTCAGCCGCTGCTCGACGCGCTCGCGGAGGTCCGCGGCTTCCTGGGCGAGCTGCGCCTTCTCGAGGGCCCGGCCGACCAGAGCGCTCACCGCCTCCATGTCGAGGGGCTTCGTGAGGTAGTGCTCCGCGCCCCGTTTGATGGCCTCGACGGCGGTCTCTATGGAGCCGAAGGCCGTCATGACCACGAAGGCCGTCGTAGGCCGCGCTTCCTTGCCGCGCTCGACTAGCTCGAGGCCACCCATGACGGGCATCTTGAGGTCCGTGAGCACCACGTCCGGCGTAAATCCCTCGAAATGGCGCAGGGCGTCCTCGCCGTTCTCCGCCGTCGAGCAGACGTAGCCCTCGTCTTCGAGGAGCTCGGCGAGCGCGTCCCGGGCGTTGGCTTCGTCGTCGACGACGAGCACACGCCCCGCGCGCCGCCGTGGAGGTGTAGCGACCGTGTCCGAGTCCATGGCGTCGGGTGGACCCTAGCCACCGACGGGCTCCGGTCGAGCCCCGGCCGCGCGGCGTCGTGTCCCCCGGCGAATCACCCGCCGAAGTAGTCGGCGGGGACCAGGTCGTCCTTGAGGAGCCGGGCGCTGAGGTACTGCGCCTCTTCTTCGTCCATGTCCCGGCGTACGCGAGCCACCAGCAGCTCGATGCGGTCGGCCAAGAGCTCGCCGTCGCCTTCGGAAACAATGGCCGCGAGGACGCGCTGGAGGCCTCGGCGCTGCGCCTCGTGCTCCTCCTGGAGCGCCGCCGCCCGGGTGGGTCCGAAGCCGTCGGCCTCCGTGAGCGCGGGGAGGAGGAGCCGCTCTTCCTCCTCCATGTGGGCGACGAGCAGCTGGTGCAGGTCCTCGGCCCAGGTCTTCAGCGTGGAGGGCGCTGCCGCGTGCCCTTCGCGGAGCCAGGCGACGAGCGTGCCTGCGCGGGCCAGGCGCTCGCGGATGGCCCCGTGGGCTTCGACGAGGCGCGCACGCACCTCGGAAGGCAAAGGGGGCGCGCCGGTCTCCGGCGTCGTGGGGTCGGTCATCGTGTCTCCAGCCTGCGGGCCCGGCCCGCGCTCAGAAGACAGCACGAGGCGTGCCGAGGCATCGGGCAGACCCCGCGGCCCTCGCCCGGGGTTTTCGGCGCAGCCCCTGCGCGCCGGGCGCCCTGCGGTGCAGGATTCGCGAGGCCCGGTCAGTCCCGGAGGCCGCTGTCGACCACCAGGACGGGCATGCGGCTCAGGCGGACGACGCGCTCGGCCACGCTGCCGAGGAGCACGCGCTTGAGCCCCGTTCGGCCATG
Source organism: Myxococcota bacterium (assembly GCA_039814655.1). Classification (GTDB taxonomy): domain Bacteria; phylum Myxococcota_A; class Polyangia; order Polyangiales; family Houyiibacteriaceae; genus CALCTH01. The sequence continues at coordinate 2,478 of JBCCAW010000652.1, forward strand.
GGAGCCGACGATGATCAGGTCCGCCTCGCGCTCCGTGGCCAGCTCCACGATGCCTTCGCCCGGCGCGTGGTGACGAAGGCACGCGATGGTCACCGCGTCCGCGAGCTCCGCGAAGACGCCCGTCTTGTGCTCCGTGAGGCGCGCTTCGATGGTCGCTTTCATCTCCTTCGCCGCGGTTTCGAGCGTGTCCGCGGGTCCCGGGATCGCCACCGGCGCCACGAAGGGCGTCGGGTCGAAGACGCTCGCCAGGATGAGCTCCGCCTGGAAGCGGGTTCCGTAGGCCGCGGCCATGGCAAGGGCCGGCCGGCTCGCTTCAGAGAGGTCGGTGGCGACGACGATGCGCTTGGGCGGGAAATGAGTCGTGGTCATGGCGGACGGCTTCCTCGTGGACGGGGTCATGATGGCCGGCGTTGCGCGTGCCGTGCCATGGACCCTCCGGATTTGGCGGGGGTTTGGTCCAGGGCTTGCTTGAGTCTCCGGCCAGGGTCGCACGAGGCCGCGCGCGCTGGGCGCGGGTCGCGATGCGACGAAGGAGAGCCGACATGACGAGCAAGGAAAAGCAAAGAGGGGCGTGGAGGGAAATGGCGGTGCATAATGGACGTAATGAGACAAGCCCCTGCAGAGCACGAGCTAGGGCGGGCACCGGCCGGATAGATCATAACTGGTCAGCACCGTATGAGCTCAACGTTCGTGG
>JBCCAW010000402.1:0-5532 GCA_039814655.1 Myxococcota bacterium
AAAATGGAAATCGTATCGTGAGGTTGGTGGCCGGTCCGCTCTTCCTTCTCTTGGCCCTCACCATCGCCGTGACGCCCGCCAATCTATACATGTTCACGCACGATGCGCAGTTTGGCAGTCTGCCGCGCGTCTCTGGTGTCGCTCACCTGGTCCGCGGCGTCGTGCAGTGTATTCTCTATGCCCTTTTCTTCAATTTGACCGTCGTGAATGCGACCGTCGCGGATGCCCTCGAGGTAGAGGGCCTTGGCGTGCGCGAGGCGCGGGTTGCTTTCGGTCATGGCGCGTGACTCTGCCCGGTCTTGCGCCGCGACCCCATGTCGCCTTCGCTGCGACGCCATGCGCAGGGTGAATGCCGCCGGCGAACGCCAGGGCTGGCCTCGAAAGGGCCGACGCGGCCCGACCCACCACTCGCGACCCCGGGGGCCGTACGCTTCCCGTGTGGATCATCTCCGCTTCGTACGACGCCGGCGCGTCCGGGACCCGTCCGGCCTCAGCTCGGCGGCACGGGCTCAGGCGCGCGCCGCCGGTCGCGCCTTCGACGGTCGCGCGCATTCCCTCGAGGTTCGCTTCGGCTCCGGGCCTGGCTCCTTTGGCGCCGTCGAGCTGTGGGACCTCGTGGACGACGCCGGCCTCGCCGCGGCGGAGCTGTGGTGCGTCGGCGGCGGTCATACCGCCGTGGCCTTCCGCCCGGGGACGGCGGAGATGCTCGGCGCCACGGAGCGGGGCGTCTTTCACACCCTCGACCGGGACTTCGCCCTCCGCCTCGCGGACGCCTGGCGCGCGGTGGCCGAGTCGCACCCGGAGGCGGACCTCAACCGCTGCGACCTCGACAGCCTGCCCGGTTGAGTCTCGCTCAGGGCAGCGGCGTCAGCTCGACCTGCAGATCCTCTGCGCGCCCTTCCCGGAGCACCCGCACGGCCACGGCGTCGCCGATACGCCGGCGGTCGATGGCGCGATAGAGGTCGTTCGTGGACGTGATCTGCTGCCCGTCGACGGCGACGATCACATCGCCGACGGACACGCGGCCCGTGCGCGGGTCCCGGACCATGGGGCGCAGCCCGGCGCGGGCGGCGCCGCTTCCGGGAACGACGCCGAGCACGACGGCGCCACGGACGCCGAGGCGCCGGGCCAGTTGGCCCTCGTCGATCTGAACCCCGAGGCCCGGGCGCTCCACGCGCCCGGTGGCGATGAGCTGCGGGACCACGCGGGCAACCGCGTCCACGGGCACGGCGAAACCCACGCCGGCGCTCGCCCCCGACGGGCTGTAGATGGCCGTGTTGACGCCGATGAGGCGCCCGGCGCTGTCGAGAAGCGGGCCGCCGCTGTTGCCGGGGTTGATGGCCGCGTCGGTCTGGATGACGCCCTGGATGGGACGGCCGCTGATGGCCGTGATCTCCCGGCCCAGGCCGCTGATCACGCCCGTGGAGAGCGTGTGGTCGAGGCCGAAAGGGTTGCCGATGGCGAAGACGCTCTGGCCGACCTCGAGGTTCGCGCTCTCGCCCACCGGGAGCGCCTGCAGCGCCACGTTCTTCGCGGTGATCTTGAGCACCGCGATGTCCTTGTCGGGAAAGGCGCCGACGAGCTCGGCGGGCCAGACGCTCTGGTCGCTCAAGGCGACCCGGGCGCCGTCGGCGCCGGCCACCACGTGGAAGTTCGTCACCACGTGCCCCTCCGTATCCCAGAGGAAGCCCGAGCCCGTGCCCTCGGGGACGGCGAGCGCGTTCCGCCGGAGCGGATCGAAGCGCACCGTGAGCTTGGTGATGAAGACGACGCTGGGCGCGGCGTTCCGGAAGATCTCGACCGTCGTCTGCTCCGCCGCCGAGAGGTCGCCGCGGGGCGCGACCACCGCCGGCTCGAGAGGCCGCGCTGGCCGCGGCGTGTCCGGTCCTCGCACGAGCTCCGTTGGCGGCGTCTCCGTGCCTTCGCCCGGAAGGAGGCTCCGCTGCATGGCGACGACGAGGAGCGCCCCGAGCGCCATGGAGAAGGGCACGAGGAGGAGAAAGAGAACGAGGACGGCCTTCGAAGTCCCGCGCATGGAGAGGCCATAGCGCGTGTCGAGCGACGCAGCCCGTGCCCGTGCCCGCGGACGGCCGTAGTCTCTCGATGTGCCGAAGAAGGAAGCGCCGCCGGCCACGTTGTTGGAGGGCGAGGGAGAGGCCGGGCCCACGGGGGTCCGGCGGCGCCCGGTCGCGGCCGCGGACGGCGGCCCCCTGCCGCTGCCTCCTCGCTACGAGGACCTCGGCCCCCTAGCCGCCGGCGGCTCGGGCGAGGTGCGGCGCGTGCGCGACCTGCGGCTCGGGCGGCCCCTCGTCATCAAGCTCCTCGACTGGCGCCACCTCGACCACCCGGACGACGCGGCCCGCCGTCGTTTCGAAAACGAGGCCGAGGTCACCGCCTCCCTCGAGCACCCCGGCGTCGTTCCCGTTTACGACCGCGGAACGCTCTCCGACGGACGCCCCTGGTTCACCATGAAGGAGGTCCGCGGTGAGACCTTTGCGGAAGCGATACGCCGCCATGCGACGGGCCCGCAGGAGGAGCGCGAGGACCGGCGTCGCCGTTTGATCGAGTCCTTGCTCCGGGTCGCCGAGACCGTGGGCTACGCGCACAGCCGTGGCGTCGTCCACCGGGACCTCAAACCGTCCAACCTCATGCGTGGCGCCTTCGGCGAGGTGTACGTGTTGGATTGGGGTATCGCGAAGACCGGCGTGAAGGACCTGGCGGCGCGACGCGACGAGCAATCGCCTTCCCTCGCCTCCCCCGCGTCGCCCCCGCGCACTGCGGCCAACGGGCAGGCGTTCACGGCGCATGGCGACGTACTGGGCACCGTGAACTACATGGCGCCGGAGCAGGCGCGCGGTCACACGCGGGCCGTCGGTCCCTGGAGCGACGTGTGGGCCCTTGGCCTCGTGCTCTCCGAGCTGCTGACCGGAGCGCGTGCGTTCCGCGGGGGTCACCAGGCGGTGTGGGCCCAGATCGCGCGCGGCACGGAGCCGAAGCTGCCGGAGGCCGGCATGTGGCCCCGCGAGCTCCGCGAGCTCGTGATGAGCGCCACGCGGGCCCGGGCCTCCCAGCGGATGCCGAGCGGAGCGGAGTTCGCCGAGCGCCTCCGAAGCTGGCTCGCCGGGGAGGCGCGCCGCACGCGGGCACGGCAGCTGCTCGGCGCCGCGGACGCCCATGCGCAGCGTCTGGCCACGCTCCGGGAGGCCGAGGCGGAGACCCGGGCGGAGGCTGGCGCGCTGCTCGGCCCGCTCCACGCAAACGACCCGGACGAGTCCCGCTGGCTCGCCGGCTGGCGTGCCGAGGATCGGGCGGACGCGGCAAGGGACGCCGTGGAAGACGAGGAGGCCGAGGTCCTGCAGCTGCTTCGCAGCGCGCTCCAGCACGACCCGGACAACCTCGAAGCGCATGCGCGGCTGGCCGCGCTCGCGCGCGCGGAGGTGCTGACGTCGGAAGCGCGCGGCGAAGCGCGGGACGCGAAGCGTTGGTCACGGGTGCTCGCGCAACACGACGACGGAACCCACGCTTCCTTTCTCGCGGGTCTCGGCGAAGTGGCCCTCGACTCCGAGCCCTCCGGCGCCGAGGTGACGCTCCACCGCTACGTCGAGGAGGAGCGCCGGCTCGTGCCGCAGCGACTCCCGGGCCCGCCGCTACGAACGCCCTTTCGGCGGGAGCTGCCCAGGGGAAGCTACCTCGCGGTGTTGCGCGCAGCGGGCCGGCTCACCGTCCACTACCCCTTCACCGTGGAACGCGATGCGTGCTGGGACGCAGAACCGCCCGGAGCGACGGGCCCGCGTCCGGTGTTCTTGCCGCCGCAGGACGCCGTGTCCGAGGGCGAGCGCTTCGTGCCCGGGGGCTGGTGCTGGATCGGCGACTGGGAGGCGCGCTGCGAATCCTACCCGCGGACCCGCGTATGGGTGGACGACCTGGTGGTGGAGACGTACCCGGTCAGGCTGCGCGAATACGCCGACTACCTCCAGGCCCTGCTCGATGCGGGCGACGAAGAGGCGCTGGACGCGGCGGCCCCCCACCGACCTTCCATACCAGGCTGGGCGGACCTTCGGCGTAGTGAGGATGGGCGGATCGAAATCGACCCGGGGATGTCGCTCAACCCCGTCGTGCTGGGCGAGACTCCGGCGCGGCTGATGACCTTTGCGGCGGCGGAGGCCTACGCCGCCTGGCGCGGGGCCCGGGACCGCAAGGCCTGGCGGCTCCCGACGGACGTCGAGTGGGAGAAGGCGGCCCGCGGGGTGGACGCTCGTACCTTCCCCTGGGGCCGGACCCCCGTGCCGCGATGGGCCGTCACCCTGGACTACGATCCGCCGGGGCTGAAGAGTGTGGAGGCGGCGCCCAGGGACGAGAGCCCCTACGGCGTTCGCCACGTGGCCGGCAACGTGCACGAGTTCACGTCCACCCCGTGGCGCTTGCGGCCACAGCTCGACGCGCGGGGCCGTGTGGTCGATTTCGACGCGAGCGACAGCCGCCCGCTTTGCACGGTGCGCAGCGGCAGCTACGTGGCCGAGCTCTACTCCCGGGCCCTCGCGCAGCGCTTTGCCGTGCCGCCGGGGGAGAGGAACTGGAGCGTCGGGGTCCGCCTCGTTCGGAGTCTCGCGCCAGAGCCGCGGTAGGCTCGGCGCTTGGCTCGGCACGGGCGAGAGGCGACGCTCGCGCCCTACCCATCAGGTTCAGCGCATCTCCGTTCCGGGCGCGTCCGCGCGGTGCGTCAGGAAGCGCGCGAGCGCCGCCGCATCGGGTGCGGGCAGGTAGCCCATGGCGAGCTGAGCGCCGCCGACGACGTGCAGGCGCAGCGTCTGCACGCCGGCGCGACGGTCGAAGGGCGTGGACGAGAGGCGCACGGCCTGCACGCGCTCCCGGGGCACCAGCGCCCGCGCTTGCCCCAAGCGCCCGGAACGTAGCGCGAGGTGTTCACCGACGACGGCCCAGCCGAGGCGGCGATGGGCCAAGGCGCCCGAAAGCGCGCCGAGCGCCGGAAGGCTCGGGAGCGCCAGCATCAGCGGCCAGGGCACCGCGAGAGTCCAGGCGGCGGCGGCCAGCAGCAGCGCCAGGAGGCCGCCGCGGAAGGCGCTCCGACGAACGATGAGCGACGAGACGGGGGTCCAGCGTTCGGGCAGCGACGCGCCCGGGAGGATCACCGGCACCAGCGCGGCGGCCGCGTCGCGGGTGGTCGCCGGCGCCAGCACGTCGCGGCCCGCGCGGGCGCCCCCCTTGCCCGCCGCCGAGCCGGCGGTCTCCGCGCGAAGCACGACGCGGCCGACGATCCGGCGCAGCGCGCTCTCCTCGAGGCGGAGCACCTGCACCCGGCGCCGGGGCAGGGAGCCTTCCCGGGTCGTGAGGAGCCCATAGCGGCGCCGGAGAACACCCCCGTCCGCGCTCGCCACGCCTTCGAGGGTGAAGCCCGCGAAGCGCGCATAGGTGAGCAGCGCGCTCAGGCCCCAGCCCACGGTCATGAGCACGAGCAGCACCGTGCCGGCTCCCAGCGCGATCGCCCCCGGGTCCGCCACGCCGCCGGGGCCG
>JBCCAW010000168.1:0-10551 GCA_039814655.1 Myxococcota bacterium
AAATTTTTTAGAAGCTTACCTTCTCTATTCCATAGTTTAACCGTGCGATCGCGGCTAGCAGAAGCAATCATTTGACCGTCAGGACTAATTGCGACATCTATTACCCAACCAGCATGATCTTTTAACTGCCAGGGCTCCGGCACCGACGCAGCGTTGGACGCCCAGCGGAGAAACATCTCCTCCACGAGGCCCTGATTGACTCCGAAATCGTGCGACATGTCGATCCGTTCGTTGGCGCGAGCGAGCGTAGCCCCCAGCCGGGGAGGGTTCCAGGCTCGTTCCCGCGGCAAACGGCAGAGCGTGCGCCGCGTGGAGGCTCAGGCCGCGCGCGCGCGCAGCGCCGCCACGAAGAGCAGGGCCCAGCCGGCGAGCAGACACAGGCCGCCGAGCGGGGTCACGGCTCCGAGGGCGCGAAGGCCCGTCAGCGTCATCACGTAGAGGGTGCCGCTGAAGATCACCGGGCCCACCGCGAAGGCCACGGCGCTCGCGCGCAGGAGCGGCGCCGGCATGCGGTCCGTCCAGGGCGCCGCCCGAAGCACGGACACGAGCGCGAGCGCGAGCGCGTGCGTGAGCTGGTAATGGGCCGCGGTGGTCCACCACGCGAGGCGCGTGGCCCCATCGGCCAGGCCTTCGAGGCGCGGGCCCAGACCATGGGCTCCAAAGGCGCCGAGGGCGACGGCGAGGAAGCCATGAGCCGCCGCGATCGCGAGAAAGAAGCGCATGGCGCCACCCTGCCGCGTCGCCGGTTCGCGCGCACGGCGTGCGTTCGATCCTCTCGGATCGTCCCGCGGCGGGCCACGCTGAGCCATGTGCCTACCCCGGGCCTTTGCCGTCTCCTTGCTGGTGCTGCTCTTCGCGTGCGGCGGCGGAGCACGCGCTACGGTGGGAACGCCCATGGCTAGTCCCGACTCCACGCCTGCCCCGCTGCACGCCTTGAACCAGGAGGCGCGCGAGGCCGGCGAGACGGAGGACACGCTTCACGGCGTGGTCGTTTCGGACCCCTACCGCGCCCTCGAGACGCGCGGGCCGGTCACGGACCGGTGGATCGACGCGCAGTCCCAACGCACGGAGCGGGCCCTCGTCCCCAGCGCGGCCACGCGGGAGCGCCTCGACGCCTTCCTCTCCATCGGCACCCTTGGCGCCGTCTCCGCCGTGGGCACGCCGGAGGACGTGCGCGTGTTCTTCAGCCGCCGCGAAGGCGGGCGGCAGCAGCCCCGGGTCGAGGTGCGCCTCGGCGGCGCCGGCGGGCGCGTGGTTCCCCTCGTGGACCCGGAGACCCTCGGTGACCGCGCGGCCATCGACTGGTTTTACCCGAGCCCCGGCGGACATCTCCTGGCCTTTGGCGTGTCGCAGAACGGCGATGAGCGAAGCGAGCTGCACCTGCTCGACGTGGACGCCCGGGCCCGCGGCGCCAGCTACGACGAGGCGCTCCGGCCCTTGCGCATCCCGCGCACCAAATGGTGCCGCCTCGACTGGCTTCCGGACGAGACCGGCTTCTACTACACGCGCTACCCGAAGCCCGGCGAGGAGGGCTTCGATCCGGAAGAGGAAGACGGCTACTTTCCGCGCGTCTTCTTTCACGCCCTGGGGAGCGATCCGGCGGAGGACCCGCGCGTCTTCGGGGCCGACGACGGCGCCGACTTCCCTTCGGCCACCGTCTCGACGGACGGCCGCTGGGTCACCGTGAACGTCTTTCGCGGCTGGTCCCAATCCGATGTGTATGTGTTCTCCCGCGCGGCGGGGCCGGCGCCTTCAGAGGCCGCGCCGCTGCGTCCCGTCGCCACGGACCAGGACGCCATTCACGTGGGCGCCGTGCACGACGGGCACCTCTATCTCCACACCAACGCGGGCGCCCCGCGCTACCGCGTCGACCGCGCTCCGCTCCGCGAAGGAAGCGAGCTGGCCTTCGTACCCTTCCTCGCGGAGCGGGAGGCGCCGCTGGAGGCCATCGCGTTCACGGCCGGCGGCATCGCCGCGCAATACCTCGACGACCTCCGCGCCAAGGTCGTGCTCTTTGGCCCGGACGGGCGAGAGCGGGCCGTGGCGGCGCTTCCCGGAGACGGCGCGCTCGGTGGCATCGCCGCCAGCCCGGCGCTCGAGGACGTCTACGCCTCCTTCGAGGCCTTCGCGACGCCGCCGACCTTGCTCCGCATCGCCCCGACGGGAGAGAGCGAGGCGCAGCTCGCCGTGGAGACGGATACGGATCTCGCGGACGTGCGCGTGGAGCGCGTGAGCGTCACGAGCGCCGACGGCACGGAGGTGCCCCTCCGGTTGGTCATGGACGCGGAGCGGGCCTCGCGGCGCGACGGCGACGCGCCGGTTCTCCTCTATGGCTACGGCGGCTTCAACGTGTCGCTTCGGCCGGGCTTCCGCCGGAACATCCTCTACTGGCTCGAGCGCGGCGGCGTCTTCGCCCTCGCGAACCTCCGCGGCGGAGGCGAGCGCGGCGAGGCGTGGCACCGCGCTGGCATGCTCGGGGAGAAGGAGCGCGTCTTCGAGGACTTCGAAGCGTGCATCACCTGGCTGAGCGAGAGCGGCCTGAGCCGCCCGGGGCGCATCGCCATCGAAGGCGGGAGCAACGGCGGCCTGCTCATGGGCGCCATGGTGACGCGCGTGCCCGAGCGCTTTGCCGCCGCGGCGTCCTACGTCGGCCTCTACGACATGGTGCGCTACCACCGTTTCCCGCCGGCGGAGCTCTGGGTCCCCGAGTACGGAAGCGCCGACGACGCCGCGCAGCTGGAGTGGCTCCTCGCCTACTCGCCTTACCATCGGGTCCGGCCAGGCACGCGCTACCCGGCGGTGCTCATCGAGACCGCGGACCACGACAGCCGCGTGCACTGGGCGCACTCGACGAAGTTCGCCGCGGCGCTCCAGGAGGCGAGCGTCGGCGCTGCGCCCATCTACTTCTACATGCAGCGCAACCTCGGGCACGGCGCCGGCACGCGGCGTTCGGACCTCGTGCTCCGCTACGCACGTATGTACGCCTTCCTCGAGGCGCAGCTCGCGTTGGACTGAGGGCGCTCAGTTCGCCATGCCGAGCTGCTGCTGCAGCTGCTGCATGAGTTCCGGCGGGAGCTGGCCGCCGGGGCCGCCCAGGCCTCCGAGGCCGCCCGGCGGCATGCCCGGCGGCGTTTCCGGCTCCTCACCGGGTTCCGGCTCCTGGAAGGCGTCCACGTCCGGGCGGAGCCGGTCCGCGAGGTACTGGCTCACCACGTAGATCACGTCCGAGCCTTCGCGCATCAGGAAGAACTCGCGGTCCTCGCCATCTTGGGCGCCCACGCGAAGCACGACGCGCTCGTAGCCCTCCGGGAGCGGCGCCGCCGCGTCGAGGGCGCCGACCAGGTCTGGACCGCTCTCCGCGGCCGCGTCGCCGTCCGCCGCGTCGCCGTCCGCCGCGTCCTCGTCCGCCGCGTCCTCGTCCCCGTCCGTTTCGGCTTCGGGGCCCACGAGCAGCGTGACCGTACCCGTCGGCGCCGTGAGGCCCACGTCGCTCGGGCCTTGCCCCGGGGCGGCGAAGTCGACGGCGCGGAGCCGGGAGGCGCTGGCGATGACCGAACGGACCTTGGCGGCGCCGAAGCGCTCGATGGGCGCCTCCCCGGGCGCTTGCGCCCAGCCGTCCGTGCCCTGAAGGAAGGCGAAGCGCCGCCCCGGTACGGGCTCGGCGTCCGCTTCGCCGGTGCTCGTGGGCGGTACCTCGAAGAGCACGCTGGCGACCCGGGCCGGGTCCACGTCGAGCACGAGGCGGTTGCGCCACTCCTTGAGCGCCTTGTTGAAGGCGTACTTGATGGAGCCTTCGGCCATGACCACGGCGTCCTCGCCGTCCATGCGCAGCATGGTGTTGCGGCTGCGGTAGGCGCCCACGAAGAAGTGCGCGACCTCGTCTCCGCCGGCCTTGGCGATGACCTCGATGCCGCCCTCGGCGTCGACCTCGAGGCGCGCGTGGTTTTCCGGGTTGTTGGCTGCCACGCCCGTGAAGCTCAGCTCGCCGAGCTTGTCGAGCACGGTCTGCACGGCCGTGGTGTCGGCCTCGGCCTCGAGGGGCGCCGTCACGCGCCAGCCGTCCTCGCCCTTGGTGAGCGTCACGCTCTCCCGCGGGTCGCCCTCCTCCTCGCCGGGGCGGGTGATGACGAGCTCCGTGAGCGCGTCCCCGTCGATCTCCGGGGGCGTCGGCACGGCTTCGGCGTCGTCGCCGCCCGTCTCGGGGGCGGCGTCGCGCTGACGCACGGTGAAGATGGCGGCGCCCAGGAGGGCGACGAAGGCGACGGCGGCGATGGCCAGGCGGTTCTGCTGCATCGGAGGGTTCGCGGTCGGTCAGAGAGGTCGAATCAAAGCGTGAGGGACTGGCGCTTGGTCTGTCGGAAGCGCCAGCGGAGGAAGCCAAAGAGGCCGAAGAGCGCGGGGATGCCGAGGGTGTTCAGCCACTTGTAGAGGGCCTTCTTGCCGTCCCAGGCCTTGATGGCGTCCTTGCGCTCCTCGAGGGCCGCGTCGAAGGCTTCCTGGTCCTGGTTCTCCGCGGCCTCGATGGCCTCGGTCTCCGCCGCCTCGACCTCGTCCGGCACCTCGAGGAGCGGGTCCTCTACGGTCTTGGCGCGAATGGCGATGAGGTCCGAGTCGGCAGCGAGCCAGTCGACGGCGTTCAGCGCGAAGGCCAGCGCGCCGTTGAGCTGGCGCTCGCCGCCGGGGCCTGCCTGCGGCATGAAATGGTCGAGGAAGAAGGCGCCGGTGCCCGCCACGAGCACTCGCGCCGCGGCGCTGTTCTCGCTCGGCCCCGCGGGTCCTTCCCCCTCGCCGCTCGCCGCCACGGCGAAGGCCGAAGGCAGCTTGCCCTCGTCGGCCTCGATGGCGGCGAGGAGCGTGAAGGGTCCCTGGTCGGCCGTGATGCGCCACTCGCGCGGGTCCTTCGGCGTCAGGTCGAGGCTCGCCTCGGAGGTCCGCCAGCTGTACTCGCTGGACTCACCGAGCGTCGTGACCCGGACGCCTTCCGGGGCCGTGGTGAGGCCGACGGCCGCCGTGAAGGGCATGGGCGCCGAGGGGATCTGGAAGAGCACCGGGTGGTCCTGCTGCGTGTCCGTGAAACTCACGACGGGCACGGGCGGGAAGAGCACCAGCATCTGAAGCCCCAGGGGACCGCGCATGGGCGCCCGTCCGGCCTGCTGGTCCATCACGAGTCCCGGCTGGAGCTCGACGCCGTACTTGCCGAGCAGCCGGTTCAACCCCGTCTCCACGGTGGTCGCCCGCGGCGCTTGCTCGAGGCTCACGCTGAACGAACCACCGAAGACGCCGAGGCCTCCGCCCTGCATGACGTACTCGTCGAGGCGCTGGAGCTCGGCGTCCTCGAAGGCCTCGCCCGGCGCGACGATGAGCACGGCGCGGAGGTCCGGGTCGATGGTCTCGGCGAGGTCGACCTCTTCGATCTCGTAGGTCGGGAGCACCTCGCGGAGCGCCGACAGGCCTTCGGTCAGGCTCGGCGAGCCGTGGCCCGTGACGATGCCGATGGGCGCCTTGTCGCCGGCCAACTCCTTGATGGCCATGGTGAACTGGTACTCGAGGCCGTCCGTGCTCTGCAGGAGCGGGAAGACCTTCTCTTCGCCGAGGTAGCGGAAGACCACGCCGTGGTAGATGGGCGTGGCGCCGCCGGTCTCGTAGTCGGGCACGGGATGCGCGGGCACGCCCGCCGCTTCGGCCTCTTCCTTCTTCTCGTCGTCGTCCGGGTCGACGAAACGGATGGAGACGTTGCCGCCGGCGGCGGTGCGGTATTCCTCGAGGAGGTCACGCACGACCTGGCGCTGGCTGTTCCAAGGCGCCGGCGCTTTCTCCGTAAAGAAGGCGACGACCTCGAGGCGGTCGCCGAGGTCCCGGACGACGCGCTTCGAGCCGTCGCTGAGCGACCAGAGGCGCGCCTCGGTGACGTCGAGGCGCCCGAAGCTGAAGTTGAAGGCCAGGAAATTCAGGACGATGAGAATCCCGGCGAGGAGGGCAAGGAAGCCGAAGGACTCGGCGGCGGCGTTGTTGCGCGTCGTAGCCATGGCTCAGCTCCAGCGGCGCTTCTCGAGGGCCCGGAAGGCCACCGCGAGGGCGAGGCCGCCGACGGTCAGGAAGTAGAGGACGTCGCGCACGGCGATGACGCCGCGGCGAAGCGATTCGAAGTGTGCGTCGAAGGCGATGAACTCGAGGAAATCCGCGAGCGCCGCCGGCATCAGCGGCAGGAACTTGTCGACGAGGAAAAAGAAGACCGACAGGGCGAGGGCACCAAAAAAAGCGATGATTTGGTTGTCCGTGAAGGACGACATCATCAGCCCGAGCGCCAGGAGCGCGCCGCCCTGGAGGAAGAGGCCCAGGTAGCTCGAGAAGACCGGGCCCCAGTCGAGGTCCCCGAGGGACGCGACGCTGAACACGTAGGGGATCGTGAGCGCCACGAGCACGGCGTAGAGTCCGAGCACGCCGAGGAACTTGCCGATGATGACCTGCGAGTCCTTCACCGGCATGGTGATGAGGAGCTCGATGGTCCCGCTGCGCTTCTCTTCGGCGAGCAGGCCCATGGTGAGCGCCGGGACCGCGAAGTAGTTGATGAGGCCGAGGAAGCGGAACATCTCCCGCATGGTCGCCCGCTTGTAGAGGAAGAAGGTCTCCCAGAAGAGGAAGCCCAGGACGACCAGCACCGTGCAGATGACGATGTAGGCGACGGGCCCGTTGAAGTAGCTCCGGAACTGACGCCCGGCGATGGTCCGCGTGGTCGACATCAACCCTGCTCCTCGTCGTCGCTCGCGTCGCTCTCGTCGGCGCTCGCGTCGCCCTCGTCGGCGTCCGACGCAACGTCCGACGCGGCGGCCTTGCGGGCCTCGGCCTTCGCCTTCGCCTCGGCGATCTTGGCGTCGCGGCCGCTCTCGATGGGCGCCGCCTCCGTGGTGGTGAGGTCTCGGAAGACCTTGTCGAGGCCTTCGGCGCGGCGCTCGAGGCCGAGGAGGGTGAATCCGCCGTCCACGGCCGCGCGGAAGAGCGAGGCCCGGAGGTCTTCGCCGCCCTTGGGCCGGACGAGGTAGACGAGCTCGTCAGCGTCGGCCGTGTCCTTCTGCTTCACGCTCGCGACACCGGGCACACCGCCGATGGCGTCGCGGAGGGCCTTCGCGTCGGCGCCTTCGCGGGCGAAGGTGACGGCGAAGTTGGCCTTGCCCGTGCGCTCCCGGAGCTCTTCGGGCGTGTCGTCGGCGACGAGGCGCCCCTTCGAGATGATGAGCACGCGGTCGCAGGTGAGCTGCACCTCGGCCAGATCGTGCGTCGAGAGGATGACCGTGCGCTCGCGCCCGAGCTCTCGGATGAGGTCGCGAATCTCCGCGGCCTGGTTCGGATCGAGGCCGCTCATGGGCTCGTCGAGGATGAGCACCGGAGGTTCGTGCACGAGTGCCTGGGCCAGGCCCACGCGCTGCTTGAAGCCCTTCGAGAGCGCGCGGATCTCCTTCGCGATCACGTCGCCGAGGCTGGTCTGCTCGACGGCCTTCTTGATCCGCTTCCGGGCCTCGGTGCCCTTGAACCCGCGCATCTCCGCGACGAACTGGAGGTACTCGAGGACGAGCATCTCCGTGTACAGCGGCGTGCTCTCGGGCAGGTAGCCGATGGCGTTCCTCACGGCCATGGAGTCTTCGAAGACGTCCGCGCCGTTCACCTTCGCCGTGCCGCTGGTCGGCGCGATGAAGCAGGTGAGGATCTTCATCGTGGTGGTCTTCCCCGCCCCGTTGGGGCCCAGGAAGCCGAGGACTTCGCCCTTGCGCACCTCGAAGCTCACGTCGCGCAGGGCGTAGACCGGACCGTATTGTTTGGTCAGGTCCCGCGCCTCGATCATCACGTCGCTCATGACCGTCCTTCCGCTCGTTCTCACGGGAGGATCCTCCCGCTCGGCCCCCGAGGGGGCTCGGCCTCACCAGCACCAGCACTCGCCGGTGGCGAGTGCCAGCGCGACGCCCTTGTAGCCAGCGCTACGCGCACGTCAAGGCTCGGGCGACGCGCACAACAGAAGCCACGGTTCGCTATTCCGGCCGTGGGTGGCCATGTCGCGAGGAAGCTCACGGTGACGCGCCCGAAGCCTGCCTACGCAGCGGAGGCGCCACGCCACCCGTTCGACGTCCATTCTGGCTGCAGGTGTTCGACACGGGCGCAACGCGACACCACGTGATAAGCCGCTGCCGCCGAACGCCTTTCGGCGGGAAAGACACTCACGGATGATGCAGTTCCGCAGGCTCCTCGCGCCGGCGTCGATCGCCGCGCTTCTTCTTCCTTTCGGCTCCCTCGCCGCCCCCGCCGCGGCGCAGACGGTGAGCGACCCGAACTTCGTGGTCGACATCGACCTCTTCACCGGCAACGGCGTCACGGCCTTCGAGTTCCTCCCGGACGGAAGCATCCTCCTGGCGGAGAAGCGTGGCCGCCTGCTCCGCATCGCGCCGGATGGGCGCGGGCGCTTCGGTCTACCCTCGACCGTTCTTGACGAGGTGGCGACGACTGACTCGGATGGCGAGGGCGGCTTTCTCGGCCTTGCGTTGGCGCCGGATTACAGCACCTCGCGCTTGGCCTACGTGCTCCAGACGACGAGCACGGACCAGCGCGTCCTCGAGCTCACGCTGAACGCGACGGGCACGGCGGTGACCCGGCAGCGCGTGCTTCTGTCCGGAATCCCGGCGCGCAGCGCCATCCACAAGGGCGGGCAGCTGGCTTTCCGGCCGGGGGAGCCGGACCACCTCTACATCTCCCTTGGCGACGACTCAGCTCCTGGCGACGTCCAGAACCTCGCCCTCTACACCGGCAAGATGCTGCGCATCGCCGCCGCGACCGGTGATGGTGTCGCGACGAACCCCTTCTATCGCGCCGGCATCGATACGCTCGACTCGGTCCGCGCACGCATCTGGGCCATCGGCATGCGGAACCCTTTCCGCTTCACGTTTCATCCCGTGTCCGGCACTCCGAGCGACGACCCCGCGTGGATTTCGGAGAACGGCGACACGACGGACCGCATGGCGCGCGTTCTCGCCGGAAGCGATGGTGCCTGGAGCCCCGTCGGCGATACGGGCGGCTTCCTCTCGCCTCCGGATCCGGACTTCGCGGTGCTCGAGACCTACACGAGTCCTTCGCCCGCGCTCGTCGGCATCACCATCGCCGCGTCAGGTCCATTCGCGGACCGCGGCGACCCGGTGCTCTACCTCGCGGGTTGGAACGGGAACCTCTGGCGCTACCGGCTGACGGGCACGGACCTCGACGGCATTGCAACGGTAACCGGCGATCCGGCCACCAGGCTCTTTGCAACCGGGGTCTCGGCCGTCGACCTCAAGTTCGGCCTCGACGGCGCCCTGTACTGGACCTCCTCGGGCGGTGGCGCCGCCCTAGGCGTCGGCTTCATGAATCGCCTCCGCTGGGTGGGCGGCGACCCGCCCGTGGCGGGGTTCACGTCCGCGCCCGATCCCATCTCCGGCCGCGTACCGCTAGACGTCGTCTTCACCAACACGTCGTCTGACGCCGACGGCACCATCACGGAGTACCGCTGGGACTTCGGTGACGGCACCACGAGCGATCTTCCGAGTCCATCCCATACGTACCGCGATGCCGGAGACTACACGGCGTCCCTCATGGTGATCGATGACAGTGGCCTCGCGGCCACCACGAGCACGAGCGTAGTGGCGCTACGGCCTTTCCGCGTCGAGCTCGCCGGTGAGGTGCGCGACGGCCGCTCGCTGGGAGCGGGACGCTTTACCGGCGAGGCCGTGCTCTCGCTGTTCCGAAGCGATGGCATGCGTCCCTTGGCCTTCCCCGAAGGCAGCGGACCCGATGGGAACCAGGTTGCCGTCACCGGCGGGGTCATCGACGCCGTGGCCACCGTGGAGCTGACCGACGAGGCCATCATCGGCGAGCTCACGGCGCCGGGTCTCGCACCCCATCGCGCGGCGCGGGCCGTCGACCCGGGAATGCTCGACAACCGCGTCGAGTGGGACTTCGTGCTCGCGGAGACGGCGCTGGCCGGCCAGGTGCGCGACACACGCGGCGCCCTCGCCAACGTGGACATCGGCGTGCAGCGTGCGGGCGCTCCCTACGCCATCGTCGGTGGCCGGGACTTTGCCCCGGGCGGGCCGCCGGCGACCGGCGTCGACCATCGCGTCACCCCGGACGTGCTCGGTTTCGTGCACTTCCCGCTTCGCGACGCCGGCGTCTTCACCTTCGACTTCGCGGGCGACACGGGCACGGACCTCTACGTCCCCTATGCGCTCGAGCTCGATCTGGCGCCGGGTCTCACGGAGCGCGAGCTGCTCGTGGGACTCCTCGACGGTGGCCTCGAGTGCGACGACCTCTCGGAGATCGCCGAGACCCCGGAGGTCGACTACCTCACGCAGGTTCAGCCCATCTGGAGCCGGCTCTGCGTGGGCTGTCACCGCCCCGGGTCCGAGAACGGCTTTGGCCTCAACCTCACCGAGGAGGAGAGCTACGGCGATCTACTGCGCATCGTGAGCCAGGAGGTGCCGGGCCTGCCCCTCGTCGCGGCCTTCGACCCGGACGGCAGCTACCTCATGGAGAAGC